>JAZKGO010000249.1:0-14050 GCA_040385875.1 Bacteroidota bacterium | reverse complement strand
ATTGATAGAGTAGCCGAAATGGTGGGTGAAAAGCCCGTCAAAATCGGCTTTTCAACACCAGGCGTATTGGATCCTGGTACTCAAAGAATGAAAAACTGCAACACAGTATGCATGAATGATCAGGCGATGAAGCAAGATATCGAAGATGCTTTGGGTATCGAAGCGAGACTTGCCAACGATGCCAATTGTTTTGCATTGGCAGAGACTTTGATGGGGGCGGTTCCCAAAATAGATCCCAATGCCAAAGTGGTATTTGGTGTAATTATGGGCACAGGAGTAGGAGGGGGATTGGTGGTAAATGGAATTGCTATTTATGGGAAACATGGAATTGGCGGAGAGTGGGGTCATAATATGATTGAAGAGGACGGCCCGCCTTGCTATTGCGGTAAGTCAGGCTGTGTGGAAAATGTGATTTCTGGCCCTGCATTGCAAAAATATTACACAAAAATATCAGGTAATGAGCTGAAAATGAAAGAGATAGTAGATGCTCATTTGGCAGGAACTGATACTTTTGCAAGCCAAACTATCGATAGAATGTTGGAGTATTATGGCCGAGGGATATCAACCATTATCAATGTAATTGACCCGGATGTGATTGTAATTGGTGGGGGAGTGGGTAATATTGACTTGCTTTATACAGAAGGTTATGAGCGTATTAAAAAGTATATATTCAACAATAAAAAACTAGAAACACCGATTGTAAAACCTCTTTTAGGTGACAGTGCTGGGGTATTTGGTGCGGCTTTGTTGTGATAGAAATTAATCTTACACAAAATACTCAATTCCTTTTTCCTGTAAAATTTTTTTAATTTGATTAGCATGGATGCACCTTCCCACATGTAAAAAAGGATAATTGGATATTTTTTCTTTGCCAATTTTTGTGGTTACCTCATGGTCTATCATATCAAATCCCAAATGTAAGTGCATTGTATGGCTCTGCATGCCATAAACTAACCCATTTATATCAAATAAAGGGCCGCCAGATTGCCCTCTTAGGCCTGGAGTACTCAATTCAATAGCCGTAATTTCACCATTTTCCCCCACAAATCTGGTAACCATCCCTTCTGATGGGAAAATGGGCGTATTTTGATTGCCAGCCTTTGTCCACTCCAAATTATCGGCTTCGTTGATTCTGAAATTATTGAATTCTGGGAAAGGAAATCCTATTCGGCAAAGAAATTTTCCAATGTTAAAAGTCTGATTATCAGCTATAAATCGAGCATGCGATTGATATAGTATTCGTTCAAATCCACTGAATTCAATGATGGCTAAATCTAATTTGGGGTGGCTATGAATTTTGAAGCCGGTGATTTTATCAAAGCAATTTTGAAAAGTATTCAGAATCTGAACGGTTGTATTAGGCTGAAAACCATATTTGATTTCTAAATCTCTGATTTTATTTTTGAGCTTATGATCCTGTAAAAATGCCTTTTTTTCGTTTTGGAATTCCAAATATTTTTTCCAAATATTATCTGAAGAAACGATCAAGTCAGCCACGTGCTTACACGTAACGGCTACCCCATTATTATTTACAAAAAACATGGTAGCTGCACCAGGAACCACTTTATTGGCATAATTCCTCACAATCGACAGAATAGGTCGAGTGTATTTTAGTGATTCAATAATAGCAGATTCAAACACAGTTTTAAATTAAATTTTCCAAAAAATTCCTTTTTTATACATCCATAAAAGAGGTAACCAACATACTAATACAAAGGCAATTGCAAAGGCCAACGAGCCAGCATAATTACCAAAAATAGGCTGAAAACCATGCCAATAAATCCAACTGCTTAAATCAGTTTTAGAGCTGCCCTCTGGCAAGGATATATATCCTATTGAAATGGCCAGAAGCTCGGATATCGCATAGGCTGCAATGGAGTTCATGCCAAAAACTTTAAAGAAATAGGTCCAATTTGTTTTGCCTTTGATATCAATAATCCATATCAATGGAGCTAAAATGACCATATCCAAACCAGCACAAAGCAATACAAATGAACTAGTCCACAGTTTTTTATTAATTGGAAAGGCCATATTCCAAATCAAAGCAATTACAATCAAAGCTACGCCCCAGGCTACCATTTTCATCACCAAAGTTGTTTTATTTTTAGATTCTTGAATACCAATTCCCACTAAATAGCCAATCAAAGTAGAGGCTAAAGCAGGAATTGAGCTTAGTGTGCCTTCAGGGTCAAACGGGAAGCCTTGGCCACCATAAAGGTGATTTTCACCCAAAAGAAATCGATCTAAATATAACACTGCATTAGTGGTTTCGTCATAATTGCCAAACATAAACATCACAAGCCAATAGCCTAACAATAAGCCAATTGCAATATAAATTAAGTACTTTTTTTGGACCGTCAATACTATAAAAGCTGTGGCTGCAAAACCAATCGCTAAACGTTGCAACACGCCAGGGATGCGCATGTGGGAAAGGCTAAAATCTAAATAGGGAAAGTTATGAATCAAGTATGAAACAATAAAAAGTATAGCCGCTCGCTTTAAAATTTTGTTTCTTAAGCTTGGTGTCAAAGTGTAATTAAAAGGAGCAAATGAGAAGCGCATCGCCACCCCAATGATAAACATAAAAGAGGGAAAAACTAGATCAGTGGGGGTAAAGCCATGCCAATGGGCATGTTTAAGCGGTGAATAAGTATAATCGCCATTGCCAGAAGTATTTACTAAAATCATGCCTGCAATGGTAATTCCTCGGAATATATCGAGGGAAAGGTAGCGGTTTTTCATTGAAATATTAGGGGTATTAGGAATAGTATTGATAAATATATTAATTTTTTTGCAAGAAATAATCCTCCCTCAAACAATTACTTTGCAAATAAGTTTTACTTTTAAGTCTTCGTTAATTTTGAATATGGAAAATTGGAATCAAGTAATCCTTGTGGATGAAAATGATAATGAAATTGGGCAAAAAGATAAGCTTCTGGCGCACATCGATGGCGACCTTCACAGGGCTTTTTCGATTTTTATTTTCAATTCCAAAAATGAAATTCTTTTACAAAAACGATCAATCACCAAATATCACTCCCCAGGTTTGTGGACCAATACTTGTTGCAGTCATCCACAACCAGGTTTGCCAATGGAAATATGTCTTTCTGAAAGATTAAAAGTAGAAATGGGAATGGAATGTGACTTGGTCCATTGGTTTAGTTTTAAATACAAAGCCGAGTTTGAAAATGGGTTAATTGAGCATGAATATGATCATGTATACAAAGGGTATTCAGATGAATTGCCTGCTTTGAATGGAGAGGAAGCTTCTGATTATCAATATATTATAGTCGATAATCTAAAAATTGATTTAGAAAGTAATCCTGAAAAATATACCAGTTGGCTCAAATTGATTATTGATAGGATAGGATAACAGCCATGCAGCCCTAAAAGTTGGAATTTATTTAATTTTTATACTTTGTACTAATTCAATCAGCACACCATTGGTGGTTTTAGGGTGCAGAAAACATACTAATTTATTATCAGCCCCGACTTTCGATTGCTCATTTACCAATGTAAAACCTTCCTGAACAAGGCGTTTCATTTCTTGCTCAATATTTTCGACCTCAAAGGCAATATGATGAATGCCTTCCCCTTTTTTTTCAATAAACTTTGAAATGGAGCTGTTGGCTGATAGCGATTCCAAAAGTTCAATTTTGGTTTCCCCTTTTTGAAAAAATGAAGTAATTACGGATTCAGATTCTACTGTTTCTCTTTTGTAGGGTTTGATATTCAGCAATTTAGAAAATAAAGTTTCTGAGTCCGAAAGGTTTTTTACGGCAATCCCTATATGATCTATATTTAACATTTCTTTGAATTTTTTAGTAATATTAAAGTAAAAACAGAACTTTTAACTCAAAAATTGAGTTTAAAATTTAAGTTTCAATTAATTTTGACAAAAAGCTCATAGAGTTTAGTGGGCTTTTTACCAATAACAATTAATAAATAACCAAAATATGGTATCAGTTTCAGATAAAGCCGCCGAAAGAATAATCGAGCTGCGTAAAAAAGAAGGCCTTACTGAAGACTTCAACGTGCGTGTGGCCGTGGAGGGAGGCGGATGCTCTGGCCTTATGTACAATCTTGACTTTGCTTCAGAACCCAAAACTACTGATATGGTGTTTGAAGATAAAGGGGTAAAAATAATGGTCGACAAAAAATCAATACTCTATTTGGCAGGTACAGAATTAGATTTTTCTGATGGCCTCAATGGAAAAGGCTTTCAATTTAAAAACCCAAACGCTTCACGCACTTGTGGTTGTGGAGAGAGCTTTTCGGTATAGCCTTCGGAGTCAAAAAGTCTTAAGTGAAAATAAGTTGTAAGTCAGCAAATCTCAGCATTTATCATTATTGACTTTATACTTTCATTGATTTATTATTCAATGTGACTTACGACTTTTTCAGACTTTAATCTACTCCTTCAAAAATTTTCCTGTTTGCAATTTACCTTCAGCTATTACTTTCAAAAAGTAAATTCCTGAGGGTATTTTTTTGATTGCAATTTCCTCATTTACAGTCGCTTGATTAAATTTTCCTTCCAGTGTTGAAATAATTTTTCCTGAAATATCTGTAATTTCTATATCATATTTTTGGCCAATTTCCCCCAAAAAACTCACTTTAATCTTATCCGAACCTGGGTTGGGGGAGATTTTTAATTCAAAATTTTTCACAGAAGGTTCATTGGCCAAAATTTGCTCCAAAGTAATGGCTTCCCAAGGCACAATTCCTGCAGGAGGAGAATCCATTTTTTTGCTTGTATAAATATGAAATTCACCAGGAAGTAATAAAATATTCTCTTTGGTAGTCAGAGTAATTTCCTTAGCAGTAAAATAGTCAAACCAGTTACCTGCCTCATTTTCAAAGGTTTCTGTCCGTTTTTCTAAATCAAAATTGGCCAATATGATTGTTTTTTGAGTACCATTTTCAATGCGTATTTGCTTTACCTTACCTGATAATTGATAAGTGAATTTTGCTCCAGCCACTTCCAAAATAGATTTTAATTTAATCAGTTCGGCATAGGTTTGGTACAGTTTCTTTCTCGATAAATCATCAAAATACTCCCATTTTACAGGTTTTTTGCCAGTTCGCCCATTTTGATCTATGGAAATATCGTATCCCAACTCGCCAAATTGCCAAATCATTTTCGGACCTTCTGTTAAAAAGAAAACTGCAGCAGCCGCTTTCGCTCGCTCCAAAGCAACAGGTAGGTCTTTTGTGGAATAATTGCTTTTAATTGGCCCATTTTTTTGCAAATCAAACAGCAATCTTTCTTCATCATGGCTTTCCATATAGCCAATCAAATTAGCTTTGTTCCAAGCCCTTATTTGGTGCGAAAGATTGGCCAAATTAGCCGCTTCCCCTTTTAAAGTATTCCGATAATCACCATTGGCATTTCCCCAAAAGAGCATACCATAATTGGCTAATTCTTGCTCTTCATTATTGGCAGCAAAATGTTCTAAAATTACATAAGCCGTCTGATCTGTTTCCCTTATTTTGTCATAAATACGTTTCCAAATCTTTACACGACTGGCATCATAAGCAGACCATTTTTCAACATTGGTATTTTTAGTTTGTGTAAAACCTTTCGACAAATCAAATCGAAATCCATCTATTTTAAATTCCTCCAACCAATACCTATTTACCTGATCCACAAGTAATTGTGTATTCATGCTTTCATGATTAAAATCCCTGAAAACACTAAATGGATGCATGGCGGTAACGTTGAAAAATGGAGAATCTTTTGCAGGATTGGCACCATTCATATACATTTGCACATAAGGAAAAGAATCATCTGCATGATTCAAAACCATATCAATTATTACTGCAATACCATTTTTATGGCATTCGTCAATAAAGTTTTTTAGATCATCTTTTGTGCCATAAGCCTTGTCAACAGCCTGATAGAAGGTGGGATTATAGCCCCAAGAATCATTGGCCGTAAACTCTGAAACTGGCATTAATTCAATGGCATTTATTCCCAAATTTTTCAAATAAGGTATTTTAGATTGGGCAGCTTTATATGTTCCTTCCACGGTAAAATCTCGTATAAGAAGCTCATATACAATTAATTGCTCGGATTTTGGTCTTGCAAAATTGGATGTTTTCCATTCAAAAGGTTTCTGATTGGTTTGAAATGTAGAGAAAATACCTTCGGAGTTTTGAATTACTGAACGCAAATTTGGATAAGTGCTGGCTGGAATAAATTTGTCATTTTTCGAATCAAGAATTTTCTCAGCAAATGGATCTGGCACCACTATATTTCCATCCACCAAAAATTGATAAACCAGTTCATGGCCTTGAAATGCGTTTTCAATCTTTATTTTTATCCAAAAAATATCTGAGTCGAGGTCTCTTTTCATTAAACTCTCCTCTGATTTTGTGAAATTATTAAATTCAGCAAGGAGATAAACAAACTTTTTTTGAGGGGCTAAAAAAGAAAAAATTATTTCAGATTCACTTATATAATTCACGCCTAATCTAATATTGGCAGGGATTTTAGCTATTTCTACATTTGGGTAAATTACCAGTTTGATTGTTTCTTCTTTCATTTCTGTAGCTGTTCTTGCCATAATTTTAACACCAAGTGTCATTCCTGTTATTCTAATATCATTTATTTTTGCTAAAATAATTTTTGTATCAAGGCTATCCACATTGCTAAAATCCCCCAAAGAATAATTTCTTATCGTGTTATCTGGCATCACCACACTAGTTAAAATCGAAATATCGGCCGTTTTAGAAACCACAAGTTTTAAGGGAATTTCCTCTTTTTCTTCAGCTAAATAAAAATTGTCGATAGGCTTCAAAATTTTCATATTCAATCCGCCATCAAACAATTCCAAAAATAAGTCCTCTGTTTGAGCATTCCCGGCCCCGTTTTTAATCACGATTCCCAATCGCTTAATTGCCACATTTGCAGGCACTTTAAAATGTTTTCTTGGATTAATTGTGATGCTCCATTTATCATTACCAAGCGGAGACATTTTACCAGGATCATAGGGTGTATTGAAATTGATTTGATCGGTTGGCGTGAATTTAAACGCATTACCATTGGCCTCATCACCAGCACCCGACCAAAAAAAAATATCCGACGTTTTACCCAAAAGTCCACTGGCTCTCCCATCAGTTGCCAATTTTAAATCAATAATTATAGTAATTTCAGTATCCCCATTTGGGAAAGCTTCCTTTGTGCGAACTACTTGACCAATAGCATTTATTGACCAAAATAATAGCAAAAAAAGAAAGCCATATTTATTTTTATAATTCATATTTAAAGATTCACAAAATTAATAATTAATACCTCGTGTTTGAAATGGATTTTTCACTAGGGTTGTGGTTCAGAAGGACAGGGAAAGGAAAAATTTTTAGCTTTAAAATGAAACAAATGATAATAGTGTATTCCATTTGCCTAACCCCTAAAACCTAAATCCTAACACCTAAAATCCTATTCCCAAACAATATATTTCTCCAATTCCTTATAAACTCTATGAATTGGTAGCCCCATCACCGTGAAGTAACTTCCTTCAATTTTATCAATCCCAACCATGCCAATAAAATCTTGTACCCCATAAGCACCCGCTTTGTCATAAGGTTTGCAAGTTTCGATATAATAATCTATTTCACTGTCAGTCAATGCTTTAAAGCTTACGACTGTTGTGTCAGTAAAGCTGTTTTCGATATTCCCTAGACGCAAGCAAACGCCCGTATGTACAACATGCGTGCGACCGGAAAGTTTTTTTAACATTTCTACAGCTCCTTTTTTATCAGCTGGCTTGTTCAAAATCAAATTATCAACCGCCACAATTGTATCGGCAGTAAGTATTATTGTATTATCCAAATTTTCATAAAACGCAGATGCTTTTTTCTTTGCCAAATATTCAGCCACCTCAATTACAGGGATTTCTGTCGAAAAGGATTCATCAATTTCTTTGACTGACACTGTAAATTCAAAGCCTGCATCCGACAAAATTTGTTTTCTTCTTGGTGAATTTGAGGCAAGTATTAGATTTTTTGATAATTTCATTAATATTTTACTAAATAAAGTAAATCGATGCTTGAAACTGATTTTCAAATAAGAAAAGCTCAATTCTCGGATGCAAGCTTGTTGACAAGTTTGGGTAAGCAAACACAACTAGAAACTTTTATGAAAGATAATAAACCCGAAGTAATGAATGCCTACTTAGAGGCAACTTTTGCGAAGGAAATTATTGAAAAAGAACTATTAGATTCTCATTCAACGTATTATATATCTGAATATGAGGGAATTCCGATTGGTTATTTTAAAATGAGGTTTGATAATCATAAGGAGAATGAGTTGGCCGGCCCAAAGTCAACCGAATTGCAAAGGATTTATATTACCAAAGACAAAAAAGGGATGGGATTTGGGAAAAAACAACTAATTTATTCTGAAAATATTGCTAAATTGTTAGGTTATGAGATTATTTGGCTAGGAGTTTGGGAAAAAAATTTGAATGCCATTGGTTTTTATGAAAAAAATGGATATGTAATATTCGGTTCACATCCGTTTTTATTTGGCGGCGAATTACAAAATGATTATTTGATGCGTAAAACACTTTAATTGAATCAGTGGTTGATTATTTGCATTTACAAAATATGAATAAATGTTTTCTGTTTATTTTTCTTAATTGCTTGTTAATAAGTACCATATCATTGTGCCAAACAGATAGTACCAATGTTGATTCTGTCAATAGGAAAGTGAGGAAGTCAAAAATTAGAATCAAAACAGAACCTGAAATAAGAGACAGCCTATTGTATTCTAAGATTAAAACCCGAATGAGTAAAACCAAAATTGGTAAGAAAGTGTATGGGGTGTTTTTTAAGGATGTTTATAATTCAAATACAAAAAGTCAAATCAGTCAAATTGAAGAAAACCCATTTAGAGAATATGAAGGGAAAATAATCAGAACTATTACTGTTAGGCGATTAAATGTATTTGGTACTTCTGTTTATGACACTAATCGGGTGGCCAAAACTCGATTTGAGAAATTTGCCAACAGCTTGCATATTTCCACAAAGGAAAGGGTAATTAGAAATTCATTTCTGCTATTTGCATTGGGAGATTTGGTGAAAGCCCGAATATTGAAAGACAATGAAAGGCTACTTCGCCAGCAGCCGTTCCTTCATGATGCCCGTATTTATGTCGAATCTGATCCAATAAAGCCCAATTTTGTCGATATTTTAATTGTAACTCAAGATACTTGGTCGCTCACACCATTGATTGATTTTTCAAGCAACAAAAATTTTGGACTTACTTTAGATCATAATAATTTTAACGGGCAAGCCCATCAAATCAGTACTGGATTTCACTTCAACGGTTTGGCGAGAAAGCAAAAAACGGAATTGTTTGGCAAGTATACCATTCCTTATATCAAAAAAAGCTTGATTACTGCTCAAGCTGAGATTCAATACTTGGAGCCAATTCGATCGGTTGGTTTTCGATTATTTAGGCCTTTTCTCACACCCAGTGTAAAGTATGCTGGGGCAGCAGAGTTGAGGCTGAACCATCTCACATTATTTGATAAACCAAGAGGTAAAGACAGTACTTTTTATTACCCAGTTAATTATAATTTATCCGATATTTGGCTAGGAAGGGCATTTCCATTGTTTTTTGGTGATGAAAAGTTGAAAGAGGGATCCAGAATAATTTTGGCAGCACGGGCTCGTAAACTTACCTATACTCTAAGGCCTCAACTCACCAACGATACCAATCAAACTTATCAAAATAGACGAACTTATCTATTTAGCGTTGGTTTTTCGAATAGATCCTACCAGCGTGATGTACTCATCTATGGCTTTGGTCGTACTGAAGACGTACCCGTGGGCTACTTGGCTGCCTTGGTAGGAGGAGTTGAAAATGCTGAACTTGGCAAAAGAAAATATGTAGGATTACAATTAGCGCATGGAGGCTATCTCAAAAATAATTTAGGCTATGCTTATGCTTTAATTAATATGGGTAGCTTTATCAAAAATAAATCACCTGAGCAGGGAGTAGTAAGCTTTGAAGGCAACTATTTTAGTCAACTAAAAACCATCAAAGCAGCTAAATTAAGGCAGTTTGTTACCTTTAATTATACTGCAGGCTTAAAAAGATTTAACACGGTTGAAGAACGATTAGACCTTAGCAATGAAGGGATTAGAGGGGTTCGGTCCGACTCTTTGAAAGGGGTAAGGAAACTGGTTTTTAATTTTGAAACGGTATTATTTAGTCGAGCCAATATTGGTGGCTTCCGAATAGCACCCTATCTATTTGGGGATATAGGTATGGTGAATTTTGGTGAAAAAGGCTTTTTTAAAGGGCCGATTTACAATGGTTTCGGGTTTGGATTTAGGCTTCGAAACGAGAATCTAACTTTTAATACTTTCCAAATTAGATTTGGGATTTATCCTAATATTCCTAATGTCAATACCTTTAGATTAGCTTTTGGTGGAGAACAAAAATTGGCCTTTCGAGATTTTGACATTTCTGCCCCTGAGGAGATTAGGTTTAGGTGATTGTTGAATTGTTAAATGGTTATTGATTATTTGGGATTTTAGATATACTGTCAACAAGGTAAACTAGTAACTAACAACAAATAACAAACAACTAATATCTCACAACTGATAAGTCAATTTATTTACAAAAAAAACCTTTTTCCCGTTGGGGTTTTTACTATCTGGTAGGGTTTTAAAGCCCCAAAAAAGGAAATTTTGGTTATACCAAGCCGATAAGCCACCATTTGAATCATCATCCCAAAAGGATTCTTTTTTAGGAATCACCTCAAAAACTTCACTTTCCCGAACAGTTTTATCTTCCTCAATTACTTGCGTTTTTATTTTACCTGCCTCTGGATAGGCCAATATTAACTTATTATCAACTTGTGATAATTGCACTTGTTCATTTAAATAAATACTACTCAGAGATTTCATTGACACACAATTATCCCAAAGCTTATTGCCTTGCTTATCAAAACCGCAAATAATGGTATGGGTAAATCGGTAATTATATGGATTGTAATCTCGGCCATTCATGTAAAAGGAGGTAGCTCCAGCTGTTCTTGCTTCAGTATAATAAATTTCGGCAACCATCACCAACTGATTATTATAATTAAAGAGCTTATGTACCAACATCGAATAATTAAATTTGATGGCTTTGCCTGCTTCTTTTCGTTTGGATAGTTTATCTTTTACTTTTTTTTGTCGCTTGGGGTTAAGATAATTAAAGAAATTTTCGAATTCAGAAAAATCAATATATTTTGACTTTTCAACCACATTATCGTTTAATTTTCTTACATATATTCCTTGCGAAAAATTATCGCAATATCTGGCATAATTGCCAATCATAAGCGATTCATTGTTCTGAAGGTTATTGAGGCGGCCATTAAAGGCTATTTTTCTATTTTCATTTTCGAAAGTGGTAGTCGAAATCACATTGCCTTCCCAATCATAAATGCGTAATTGTAGTTGGCATTGGCCCCTGTATCTATTTTTAGTATAGATATGTAATTCTTTCTTTTCTTCATCTGAATCCATTTCTACTACCTCAGTATGGTTTGAATACAAACCATTCAATGCCTTCACGGTTTTGTCAAAAAATGAAAAGCCCATCACCACAGCACGACCTTGAAATTTTCCATAATAGAAAGCAGAATTTTCAACAATTTTCATCTGAAAAATTTCCTGAATACCTATTAAATCGCCCTCAATCCAGTCAATATCCCCTTTTTCAATATCTATCCGCAATAGTTTTATGGTGGTGCTATTGTTTAATTTGAAATTGAGGTATAAGGCATTTTTGGTGAGACAGTCCATTGTGAAATCCAAATCATAAGGGATGGCAATCTCGTTGGTCCATAGCAATTCCATATTATTGGAATATTTTTTGGTCAGCCAAATAATTTCTTTTTTGGTAAAAGAACCCTCCATTCTTTCTTGTAAAATAAAACCACCTGATTTTATAGGAAAAATACTATATTCTGGTCTGGAAATTCCAATGGGTAAATCAAACTCAATGCTTTGATTTTTAATTAATTGTGCATTAATATCGATATTGAAAAAGAAGAAAAAATAGAACAAATACTTAGAAATGTTTATACTTTTTTTCACCATTAAATTATTCATTTATAAATTATTATTACTAAAAACCATAATTATCTTACCTTTGCATCGTAATTTTTGTACCGTTCACTCATACAGTAAAAATTGAAAATTATATTCCTCTTTGATAAACTAAGGAATTATTTTTTTTATTGAAATATACACATGGACTTAGAGATTTTAATCAAAAATAGCATTTCGAAAGCAATTTTTACCAATTTTAATGTTAAACTTGATTCAAATATTTTGGCTTTGCAGCCAACTAAGGCAGAGTTTGAAGGAGATTTTACATTTGTAACTTTCTCCTTGGCTAAGGAATTAAAACAAGCTCCTCTCCAGATAGCCAAAACCATCGGGGAATTTATAGTGGCTGATTCGCCCATTATCGAAAACTTCAACACTGTTCAGGGCTTTCTGAATATTTCAATAAAAAAATCAGTGTGGTTTAATCAACTGGCAATAATTGATCAAATAGGGCTTAATTATGGGAATTCACCGGATAAAGGCATAAAAATAATGGTGGAATATGCGTCACCAAATACCAATAAACCATTACATTTAGGGCATTTACGTAATAATTTTCTAGGTTTTTCTGTGGCCGAAATTTTAAAGGCAAATGGCTTTGAGGTTCAAAAGACCAATATAATTAATAATCGTGGGATTCACATTTGTAAATCAATGTTGGCTTATCAGCTATTTGGTGAAAACGAAACTCCTGAAACTTCTGGTATAAAAGGTGACCATTTGGTGGGTAAGTATTATGTGAAATTTGATGTTGAGTATAAAGCCGAAATTCAAAAGCTTATTCAAAATGGAATGACTGAGGAAGAGGCAAAAAAACAGGCCCCTTTAATAAAAAAAGCACAAAAAATGCTTTTGGATTGGGAGAGTGGAGAGGAGGAGACACTTGCATTATGGACCAAAATGAATGAGTGGGTATATGCAGGCTTCGATGAAACTTTTCGAAAAATGGGTGTTGACTTTGATACCATTTATTATGAGTCAAATATGTATTTGGATGGAAAGCAAACCGTTGAAGATGGACTCAAATCTGGTGTATTTTTCAGAAAACCTGACAATTCTGTTTGGGTAGATTTGACTGAAGAGGGCTTGGATCAAAAATTAGTTTTAAGAGCAGATGGGACCTCAGTTTATATCACGCAAGACATTGGTTTGGCTGATAAAAAATACGAGGATTTTCCGATGCAAAAATCGGTCTATGTGGTGGGTAATGAGCAAGATTACCATTTTGAAGTATTATTCAAAATCATGAAAAAGTTGGGTCGACCTTATGCTGATGGTCTTTATCATTTGAGTTATGGAATGGTGGATTTGCCTTCTGGCAAAATGAAGTCAAGAGAAGGAACAGTGGTTGATGCTGATGAATTGATTGAGGAAATGGAGGCTACGGCAAAAGCAAAAACTCAAGAATTAGGTAAAATTGATGGATTTGATGAGGCTGAAGCCCAAAAGTTGTATGAAATTTTAGGCTTAGGTGCATTGAAATATTTCCTTTTGAAAGTTGACCCCAAAAAGAGAATGCTTTTTAATCCTGCTGAGTCTATTGAATTTCAGGGGAATACCGGACCTTTTATTCAATATACTTATGCCCGCATTCAAGCCGTATTAAGAAAAGCACAGAAATCTCATTTCGAAATAAAGTTACCGGAAAATCCTATAGAATTATTGCCAATTGAAATCGAATTGGTGAATCTTTTGTACCAATATCCAGTTAAAGTAAAAGAGGCGGGCAATAATTACGCTCCTTCATTAATCGCTCAATTTGTTTATGATTTGGCCAAAACTTTCAATTCTTTTTATGCCGAACTATCTATTTTGGGTGAAGAGAATTTGGAGTTAAAACAAACTAGAATAGTTTTGGCGAAAGCCGTTGGTCAAACAATTTTGCATGCAACAGGTTTACTAGGTATTCAAGTGCCTGAAAGAATGTAAAATGATT
>JAZKGO010000248.1:0-8807 GCA_040385875.1 Bacteroidota bacterium | reverse complement strand
AGATCAATTTTTGGAAATAAATACATCGCTCCTTTGGGCTTTACACAGGTTACTCCGTCAATTGAAGTGATTTTTTCATGTGCTAAAACCATTTGTTTGTATAACCTGCCTGATGAGCTTACCAAGTCATTGATACTTTGATAGCCTCCCAAAGCCGTTTGTATACCATATTGTGTAATTACGTTGGCACAAAGTCGCATGCTGGCTAAAAAAGACAACCCTTCTATATAAGATTTGGCTTTATGCTTGGCTCCAGTGAGTATCATCCAGCCACCTCTGAAACCAGCGGCACGGTAATTTTTACTCATTCCACCCATCGTAACTACTAGTGTATCTTCGGCCATACCTGCTGTGGTATAGTGTTGGGCACCATCATAGAGGATTTTATCATATATCTCATCGGCAAAGACGATGATTTTATGCTTTTCAGCCAACCTCACGATTCCCTCAATTATTTCTTTATCATATACTGCTCCAGTAGGGTTATTAGGATTAATGATTACAATTCCTTTGGTATTACTATTGATTTTAGACTCAATATCCTTTAAATCTGGATTCCAGTCGGCTTGCTCGTCACATATATAATGTATAGGAGTACCTCCTGCTAAGCCAACGGCGGTAGTCCAAAGTGGGTAGTCAGGGGAGGGGATAAGTACCTCATCGCCAGGGTTTAACAGGGCTGTCATGGATAGTGTAATCAATTCCGACACGCCATTGCCTATATAAATATCTTCAATTTCCGAGTTTAATATACCACGAGTTTGGTAATAGTGCATCACAGCCTTACGGGCTGAGAAAAGTCCACGAGAATCGGCATAGCCCTGTGCATTACGGATATTCATGATTATGTCATGAATAATCTCATCTGGTGTGTCAAAACCAAAAGTGGCTGGATTACCAATATTTAACGAAGTGATTTTATAGCCTTCTCTCTGCAGCTGGAGGGCTTTTTCATAAACTGGCCCACGAATATCGTAGCGGAGTTCGTCTAGGCGTTTTGATTTTGTGAATTGCATTAAATATTTTTTTTGAATTTCTTAAAGACTAAAATCCTCTAGGTTCTAAATCTCTTGATGAATGATGGATTGTTAATATTTCAATTAAATTCTCTGTAACATTTTCATAAATTATTCTAAAATTTCCAGATATAATTTCTCGGTTTTTTTCTTCAGTTTCTAAAACGTATTTGCCTATTTTTGGATTATCTCTTAAATAGGATACTTTATTTCTAATTTTGGTAATCTCACGTTTTGCATATATTTTGGAATCTTTTGCTATATAATCATGAATTTCTTTTAGTTCCTCAACTGCTAAATTTGACCAAATAATTTTTACCATTTCTCAATAATTTGATCCAGATCTTCGTCTGAAATAAATTTCCCTTCCAAAATTTGTTGTTTAGCTAAGTTTATTTTTTCAACAATTATTAATTTTTCAACCAAATCATCTAACCTGAATTTTTCAGGGAGTGAATCCATTTGTTTTTGTAAATCTTCTTTTGTTAAAACCGCTTCCATAAAATTGATTTTTAATTTTTCCAAAAATACAATTTTTATAGGTATAAAAATTGTTCTATAAAAAAAAGCCGTCAAATTTTCATTTCTGACGGCTTTCAAACTTTTATTTTTGTTTTTTATACCATCGAAAAGACTGATACGGCTTTGGCTTCTAACTTTGAGCTACCTTCCAAATAAATATCCGCCGCTCGGGCTGCCTCACGGCCTTCTGAAATCGCCCAAACTACCAATGACTGCCCACGACGCATATCGCCTGCAGCAAACACTTTTTCATTTGAAGTTTGATAGTTTTCTGTACGAACATTACCTCTTTCGTCTAGCTCTAAACCAAGTTCTTGCAACATTCCAGTATGTTGGGGATGCAAAAAACCCGCCGCTATCAATGCTAAGTCGCACGGGATTTCTCTTTCATTTTTAATGGTTTGTTGCATTTTTCCTTCAATAGATTCTAACACAATGTCACCAATCAAAAGCCCTTTTACATTTCCATTTTCATCACCAATAAATTTTTGCACGGCTATAGACCAATGTCTGTCTGCTCCTTCCTCATGTGAGGTGGAGGTGCGGAGCATCAATGGCCAATTGGGCCAAGGAGTATTTGAGGCTCTGTCTTTAGGCGGCATCGGCATCACTTCCACTTGCGTGATAGATTTTGCTTTATGTCTATTGGAAGTCCCTACACAATCTGAGCCTGTATCACCACCACCAATTACTACAACGTGCTTATCTGTGGCAAACAACTCTCCATTTTGGTAAGCTTCCCCTTTATGATCCTTTACCCTATCAATATTGGCTACTCTTTTGTTTTGCTGACTCAAAAATTCCATGGCAGGATAAACCCCATTTAAATCGTTGCCAGGTATATTGATTACCCTTGGCACAGTGGAGCCCCCAGCTAGTAAAATCAAATCAAAATCCTCTAAAAGGCTATCAGTTTTGATATTATTACCGATATTGGCATTCGTTTTGAATACAATGCCTTCTTCTTCCATTAGCTTTATTCTTCGATCAATAATCCATTTTTCCAATTTGAAATCAGGAATTCCGTATCTTACTAAACCACCAATTTGATCAGCTCTTTCAAAAACTGTAACCAAATGCCCAGCTTGATTGAGCTGAGTGGCCGCTGCCATTCCCGCTGGGCCTGATCCCACTACTGCTATTTTTTTACCAGTGCGCTGTTGAGGTATTTTTGCTTTTACCAAATTATTTGCAAAAGCATGTTCAATGATTGATTTCTCAATATATTCAATCGTAACAGGCGGTTTGTTGATACCCAACACGCAAGAAGCTTCGCAAGGGGCAGGGCAAATACGCCCCGTAAATTCAGGAAAATTGTTCGTCGATGCCAATATATCATAAGCATATCCCCAATTTTGCTCATATACCGCATCGTTAAATTCTGGAATAATATTACCCAACGGACATCCATTATGGCAAAAGGGCACCCCGCAATCCATGCATCTTGCAGCTTGTTTTTCTACTTTTTCAATCGGAAAGTCAATATCTATTTCCTTAAAATCATTGATTCTTTCAGAAACGGGTCTTTTCTTAGGGGTATCTCTATTTACTTCTAAAAATCCTGATGGCTTGCCCATAATTGATTTTAAATTATATTCTTTAAATTTATTTTATTCCAAAGCTATTGAGCGGGCACTACTTCTGCCTCTCTGTATACGATTGATTTGTCCATTAATACATCATTGAAACTCAGGTTTCTTGAGGCCAAAGCTTTCTTGAAATCCTGTGGCATTACTTTTACAAATTTTGAAATATACTGATCCCAATTTTCCAAGATGTTTTTTGCTGTTTCCGAGCCAGTTTTTTCAAAATGTGCTTTAGTATACATTAGGACAATGTTTTTGTCTTCTTGTTCCAATTTTTCAAGAGCCACCATTTCCATATTTACCTTTGAAGCAAAATCTTCTTTTTCATCCAAAACATAGGCAACTCCACCAGACATACCCGCCGCAAAATTTCTGCCTGTTTCTCCTAAAATGAGCACCATTCCACCCGTCATATATTCACATCCATGGTCACCAATACCTTCTACTACCACTTTGGCACCAGAATTACGTACGCAGAACCGCTCGCCAGCCATACCTTTTAGATATGCTTCCCCAGAGGTGGCTCCATAGAAACAAACATTTCCTACTACCGAATTTTCGTTGGCTTTAAATGTTGCTTTTTTGTTAGGGTAAATCACTATTTCGGTTCCGCAAAGGCCTTTTCCAACATAATCATTGGCATCGCCTTCTAGTTCTAAAATAATGCCATTGGTAGAGAATGCCCCAAATGATTGACCAGCAGTACCAGTAAATTTGAAATGTATGGTTCCATTTGGTAATCCTTTTGACCCATATTTTTTGGTAATCTCATTGGAAAGCATCGTGCCTATTGTACGATTGACATTGATGATTGGCATCTCAGCTTTTACTTTTTCTTGAGATTCGATGGCATTTTTGGCAAGCTCCATTAAATTCCAGTCCAATTGAACATCCAAGCCATGATCTTGCTCTTCTTGTTTGTAAAGAGCAACATCTAATGAAATGGCTTCTTTATGCAAGATTGGATCAAAATTGACATGCTTATATTTCCAATGATTGATATTTTCTCTCATTTGCAAGCGATCTGATTGCCCTACCATCTCATTGATTGAACGAAAGCCCAAGTCAGCCATGATTTCACGAAGCTCCATCGCTAAAAATTTGAAGAGATTCACCACATGTTCTGGTTTGCCAGAAAACAATGCTCTAAGTTCTGGATTTTGCGTAGCCACACCTACTGGACAGGTATTCAAATGGCATTTGCGCATCATAATACAGCCTGCTGTTACTAATGCTGCAGTGGCAACTCCCCATTCTTCAGCTCCTAAAAGTACTGCCACAGCCAAATCTTTACCAGTTTTCATTTGACCATCGGCCTGCACTGTTACTCTACCTCTCAGTTTATTTCGTACCAATGTTTGATGCGTTTCAGCCAATCCTAGCTCCCAAGGAAGGCCAGCATGCCTAATTGAAGATAGAGGTGAAGCACCCGTTCCTCCATCATGACCCGCAATTAAGATATGGTCGGCATGGGCTTTAGCCACACCTGTGGCTACGGTTCCTACCCCTGCTTCAGAAACTAATTTGACAGAAATCCTGGCGGCTCTATTGGCATTTTTCAGGTCAAAAATAAGTTGGGCTAAATCTTCGATTGAATAAATATCATGGTGAGGAGGAGGAGAAATTAAACCTACTCCAGGAGTTGAATGGCGTGTACGACCAATCCAATTGTCCACTTTATGGCCTGGTAATTGCCCTCCTTCGCCTGGTTTGGCACCTTGAGCCATTTTTATTTGTAACTCGTTGGCATTGGTCAAATACTCTGCTGTAACACCAAATCGACCCGAGGCCACTTGCTTAATAGCTGAGTTTAAAGAGTCTCCATTTTCTTTTGGGACAAATCTGATTGGATCTTCCCCGCCTTCACCTGTATTGGATTTGCCTCCAATGCGGTTCATCGCTATTGCCAAAGTTGTATGCGCTTCATAGCTAATCGATCCAAAAGACATCGCTCCTGTAGCGAAGCGCTTCATGATGGATTCAATCGGCTCCACTTCGTCAATGGAAATAGGTTCTCCTTTTTTGAATTTTAATAATCCACGCAAAGTTATGGCCTCTTTCGATTGCTCGTCCACCAATTTAGTATATTTCTTAAACTGCTGATAATCAGCGTTTCGAGTTGCACTTTGTAATAAATGAATTGTTTCAGGATTAAATAAATGGGCTTCGCCTCTATGCTTCCATTGGTACACCCCACCCACTTCTAATTTCTGATTTGGAATTGGCTTTTCTGGGAATGCATTACGATGTTTAATCAAAGCCTCTTTGGCGATTCCTTCCAAAGTGAGGCCCCCGATTCTTGAAACTGCTCCAGTAAAATACTGATTCACAACAGCATTGCTTATGCCCAATGCCTCAAATATCTGTGCACCCTGGTAAGATTGTAATGTCGAAATTCCCATTTTTGAGAAAATCTTTAACAACTCTCCATTTACGGCTTTAATATAATTTTTCTCTAATTTTTCGTATGGATAATCGACATTGAGCATGTTGCGATCTTTCATACTTTTAATCGATTCAAAAGCCATGTATGGATTGACCCCACTGGCTCCGAAGCCAATTAAAGTGGCGAAATGGTGGGATTCCCAAACATCACCTGCCTCTACAATTATACCTACTTTAGCTCTTAAACCTTTATTAATCAAATGATGATGAACCGCCGAACAAGCTAATAATGAAGGGATTGGAGCATGTGAGCTGTCAATGCCTCTGTCAGTTAGAAGTATAATGGAATAGCCATCGATTACTGCATCTTCGGAATACTGGCAAATTCTGGTTAAAGCTCTTTTTAACGAGTCTGTGGAACCGTCTGAGCGGAAAATCGTATGAATAGATTTTGTTTGAAAATGCAAATGATCTACCCAACGAATTTTCTCTAATTCATTATTGGTCAATACAGGTTGTGAAAGCTCAACTGTACGGCAATGCTCAGGGGTTTCTTGCAATAGGTTAGTCAAACCACCCACATCCGAGATCAACGACATGACCGTTCTTTCACGGATAGGATCAATCGGGGGGTTGGTAACTTGAGCAAAAAGCTGTTTGAAATAATAAGATAAATGCTGTGCCTGATCAGAAAGTATTGCCAATGGAGTATCCACTCCCATTGAACCTAATGCTTCCTTGCCAGTCTCTACCATTTGAGCTAGAATGATGCGTAAGTCCTCGGTGGTAAATCCAAAAGCCATTTGACGAGCCAGCAACTCCTTTTCGTATGGATGTCGATATGCTGCACCAGGTTCTGGAAGATCTTCTATCCGTATTTTATAATCTTTTAGCCATTGTCCATAAGGTTTTCTTTGGCAAATATCGGCCTTTAATTCATCGTCGGGTATAATACGGCCTTGATCCATATCCACCACGAACATTTTGCCTGGTTGCAAACGCCCCTTTGATACAATTTTTGATTGATCTAAATCCAACACGCCAGCTTCCGATGCCATGATTACAAAATCATCATCGGTAACCCAGTATCGGCTTGGTCTTAAACCATTTCTATCTAAAGTGGCACCTATAATTTTGCCATCTGTAAATGATATTGAGGCAGGGCCGTCCCAAGGCTCCATCATAGAGGCATGGAATTCGTAAAAATCTTTTTTGTATTGCTCCATCTTATCATTGCCATCCCAGGCTTCTGGGATTAGCATCATCATCACATGAGGTAATGAGCGACCAGAATGATAAAGCATTTCAATGGCATTGTCCAAATGTGCAGAATCCGACTGACTTCCTGCACAAACTGGTAGGATCATGTCCATTTCCTCTTTGGTAAAATTACTCGATTCAAACAATGCCGATTGGGCATGCATCCATGAAACATTGCCTTTTACGGTATTTATTTCCCCATTGTGCCCAATAAATCGGAAAGGTTGTGCCAATTTCCATTCAGGGAAAGTATTGGTTGAAAATCGTGAATGGACAATAGCCATTGCTGAGGTTACTTTCTCATCACCCAAATCAGGGAAATAATGCGGAACCTGCATGGTAGTTAACATTCCTTTGTAACCAATTGTCCGGCAAGAAAAAGAGCTGAAATAAAAATAAAAATTGCCTTTAAGCCCTTTTACTGATTCATTAATTAATCTAGAAGTGTATTTTCTGAGAATAAATAGCTTTCTTTCAAAATCATCTTCATTAGTTACTGAGACAGGTCTTTTTACAAAAACCTGCTCCATTTGAGGCTCATTTTTGGCTGAATCTTCTCCCAATTCATTATTTAGAACGGGCACGACTCTATAAGCTATCAATTCAAAACCTTGCGATTTTATTTGACGTTCTAATACTTCTTTGCATTCATTTCTTAGTTTTTCTTCTTTTGGAAAAAAAGCCATCCCCACTCCATAATTGCCTGAAGCAGGTAATTTGTACCCAAGTTTCAGCAACTCTCCTACTAAAAATTCATGCGGAATTTGTAATAAAATACCCGCTCCATCTCCTGAATTTGGATCGCAACCACATGCTCCACGATGATCCATCCTTATCAACATTTGAATAGCATTGCTCACCACTTCATGCGATTTTCTGCCTTTCATATTGGCAATAAAACCTATGCCGCAAGCGTCTTTTTCAAATTCTGGGCGGTACAATCCTTTTGTCTCTTTTGCTTTCATTTTGTATTGCTAATTCAGTAATTATCCTATTTTAAAGGGTATGTAAAAGGCTAATTTTTGATAGAATATTTTTAATTTGTAAATATAGGCAATAAACAATTTGGTAAAAATGGATATTTACAAAATTTTATGCTGTTTTTCTAAATCTATAAAATATTTTATAAATAGTCTTTGTTGGGTGCAATTTTTTTGAAAAACAAAGATTTGAATTTCAAAAGTGTAAAAATATTTTAACCGATAGGTTTGAAGAAGAAGGGTAATTTTTGAGTAAAAATAATAGATTTTTCTGAAAAAATTAGCATGCCAGATGCTTATTCCCACTAGTTTATTATTAATATGGGCTCATTTTGCAAGCATCTATTTATTCTTTTTCCCAATCGAGTACCATTAAAAGTTCGGCAATCATCATGGCGGTAGCTCCCCACACTTTATGATTTTGGAAAGCATAAATAGGGGCTTCTACTTCCACGCCACGGACGTTGAGAATCTCTTCCGAAACAATATTTGGGTTGATAAGTTGTTCCAAACTTATTTCAAAAACTGTATCCACCTCTTTTGGATCAGGGTAAAAAGTAGGTCTTGAATGCATAAAACCTACCACCGGTTGCACCAAGAAATTGGACGGAGGTATATACAATTCTGATAACTGACCCAATATTGACACATCTGCGATTCGGATACCAATCTCCTCCTGTGCTTCACGAAGGGCTGTTCTAATTAGATTTTCATCAGTTTTTTCATTTCTACCTCCAGGAAAAGCCACCTGACCCCCATGCATGCCATCATATGGTGGCCTTAAAATTAATGGGATATTGATGCCTGATTCAAAAGGGTAAAAAAGGATTAATACGGCGCTTTTCTTTGTATTGGAATTGGGTGTTTTGGGCAAACTCATTCTTGACTTGGCTGCCATCAACTGATGAGCCATTTCACCAGGCAGTGGCAAAGCCAACCGCTCTTTAAGCTTATCCATTAAACTGTAAAAATCAAGGTTATTTTTTTGATTTTCCATACATTTCAAATAATTTTTCGGCGCAACGCTCTCCATCCATGGCTGCTGATACGATTCCTCC
>JAZKGO010000247.1:0-1579 GCA_040385875.1 Bacteroidota bacterium | reverse complement strand
TTGCATGCAACAGGTTTACTAGGTATTCAAGTGCCTGAAAGAATGTAAAATGATTAAGATTTTAAAAAATAAAATGATTATAGATTTAATTTGATGACTTTAAAACCTCACCTACTCCACTCCTGCTGAGAGGGCTTTTAGGTCTCCTTTCAATGCAAGAGAGAGGGGGGTGGGGTTAACTAGCAGATTACTAATACATTACAAAATTATATACGAATGAAAATTACACTTATCATCTTTTTAATTAGCCTATCTATGGGATTATTCACCAATTTAACTACAGTAGTGAACCTTGTAAAAAAGACTCTTGATACCGAAAAGGTATTGGAGAGACCTGAAAATATCAAGAAAAATAAATCGAAATCAATCTATGAATTTCCGTTGAAAACACTAGATGGAAAAGAATTTAATTTGGCTCAATATAAAGGCAAAAAAATTGTAATCTTAAATGTAGCTTCTGAATGCGGTTATACACCCCAGTATGCCGACTGGCAAAAATATTATGACGAAAACTCCGATAAAGTAGTGGTTTTAGGCTTCCCGGCCAATAATTTTGGTGGCCAAGAGCCAGGCAGTAATGAGGAAATCGCTACTTTTTGTTCGAAAAATTATGGTGTTACTTTCCCAATTATGGAGAAAATATCAGTGAAAGGTTCTGATAAAGCCCCTATTTATCAATGGCTTACCGATAAATCAATGAATGGTTGGAATGAAAAAGAGCCTACATGGAATTTTTGTAAGTACCTAATAAATGAAAAAGGCCAGCTCACTCATTTTTTCAATTCCGATATAAAACCCAATAGTTTGGACTTTCAGGTGGCAGTTAAATAAGAATGGAATCAGAGTTAGTTAATTCACCACAATCAAAACTTCCGCATCGAAGCATGAAAGGCTTATGGATTGAAGCGGCTAGGCCACGAACTTTACCTTTGGCATTGGCCAGCATTTTGATGGGCTCATTTTTAGCTGCCCATGAAGGTGATTTTAGTTGGAAAATATTTGTACTTACCGCCCTCACCACTGTCATATTGCAAGTATTATCAAACTTTGCCAATGATTATGGCGATACCCAAAATGGGGCGGATCTTACTGGCAGGCAAGGGCCAATGCGTGCTGTTCAGTCGGGGCAAATCACTCAAAAACAAATGCTTCAAGCGATTGTTTTTACTTCATCCTTAGCGCTATTTTCTGGCCTTGCCTTGCTTTATTTTGCATTGAAGGAGGCCGATATGCAATCATTTTTGATGTTTTTAGGATTGGGTATTTTATGTATTTTAGCAGCCATCACATATACAGCTGGTAAAAACCCTTATGGTTATGCAGGTTTTGGTGATATTTCAGTCTTAATATTTTTTGGATTAGTGGGTGTATTAGGTACTTATTTTTTACAAACCAAAACCTTTCAATTTAATATTATTTTACCCGCTTTAACTTCTGGCTTTTTTGCGGTAGCCGTTTTGAATATTAACAATTTACGAGATATTGATTCAGACAAATTAGCCACCAAAAAGACTATCCCTGTTAGATTTGGAAAATCATTTGGTATCAAATACCACAGGTTTTTAGTGTTTGGAGGCCT
>JAZKGO010000246.1:0-1812 GCA_040385875.1 Bacteroidota bacterium | reverse complement strand
TGTTGTAATTATGAAAATTACTTTGATCGCACTGCCCATTAGTATAAGTAATACCGCCTTTTACAGCCGCTGTTATACCCATTACAATATTACCCTCGGTTTGAGCCTTTACATGGTCTGGATTCACATAATAGCCACAGTCCAGTACCGAAACCACTTTATCGATATTTACTCCTTTTCCATTTTTTGAAACGGTAATACAGCAAGCACATATACTGCCAAATGAGGCAAAAATAGCTAAACCTTTGGCCTGGCCTGCAGGAAGTTTTTCTTTCCAATTGGCTTTTTCAGATATGGTGGTGAGCACATTTCTATAACGCTCGTCTTTAATAATAGCCAAGCGGGCTTCCAAAGGGTCTTTTCCAGCCAGTTGAGCCAATTCATCCATAAAGCACTCTTGACCCCAACCAAAATTAGAGGCATAAACCGATCGCCACCATACGATTGGGATATCTGTTTTAACATTTGTCCAACTTACTTTTGATGTACCAAACTCATATTTACTGTTTTCGGTGCTTATTTCACCAGAAAGCCAAGGATCTGCTTCGTCAGGTGCAAGCCCTTTAAATACCTGACCCACAATGGATTCGCCAATAGCGTGATGGTGAAAACCTTCAATTTTACCATTTTTCACAAAACCTTGTACATGGCTTATCATCCCAGGGCGATAGGGTCCTTGAGTGATGTCATCTTCTCGAGTCCACAATACTTTTACCGGTTTTTTCAATGTTTTCGCTAAAAAACAAGCCTCATTCAAATAATCGTGGTAGGCCTTTCGACCAAATGATCCTCCTAAAAGTGGTACATTAATTTTTACTTTTTCAGGGCCTACACCAAAATACCTAGAAACATCAGCTAGGGCTCCATCTGGGCCTTGAACATGTGCCCAAACCTCAATTGTGCCATCATCTTTGGGATTTACCACCGCACATTCAGGTTCAATAGGTACATGAGCCAAAAATGGCGTTTCATAATTTGCTTCCAATTTATTTGCAGCATTTGCAAACTTTGCATCAAAATCTCCCTTTTCTTCGTGATTTATACCTTCTTTTTTAGAAGCTTCGTAGCATTCTGCAAAGTAGTTATTGGTATCAAGTTTACTCAAATCGCTATTTTCCCATTTTACATTCAATGCTTTTTTGGCTTTAAGGGCAGCCCACCAATTAGTTGCAATTACGGCTACTGCTTCGGAAGTACGATGTGGCATTTGGCGTTCAGCCTTTATAATTTGCAAAACTCCTGGTATTTTTTTAGCTGCTACATCATCTATAGAACCAATTTTTGCATGGATAGTTGGCGAATGCAATATGCTGGCATACACCATATTAGGTAATTCAATGTCAATCCCATAAGCAGCTTTACCAGTCACTCTATCGGGCACGTCAAGCCTCTTGTTATATTTTCCAATAATTTTAAAATCTTTTGGATCTTTCAATTTTGGATTTTTTGGAACTTCCAACTTTGAAGCCTCATCAGCCAATTCACCAAAAGTCAAAGCTTTTCCTGTCTTTTTATGAAATATTTTTGCATCAAGTGCATAACATTCGTCAACAGGAACATTCCACTGCTTGGCGGCCGTTTGAATGAGCATTTCTTTGGCGGCGGCCCCTGCTTTGCGAAGAGAGGTCCATAATCCTCTAACTGTGCTACTTCCCCCAGATTGCTGGCTGCCGTATTTGGCAGATCCGTCCGACTGAATCAATTTAATTTTATCAAGACTTACCTCCAATTCTTCCGCAATTAATGACGGAGCCGCCTGGGTAGAACCTTGCCCCATATCTGGCCTAGGATTGATCAAAGCTATGCTTCCAT
>JAZKGO010000245.1:5576-15377 GCA_040385875.1 Bacteroidota bacterium | reverse complement strand
TTCAAAAGAATTAATCCTAAAAAGCAACCGATTGTAAGCAAGCCCCAAAAGTAAGAAATTACCGAAGCGCCTATGGTAGTAGGATCGACCCCGTGATAAGTTTGCAGAAACTTCGAAGTCCAATTGGCAATGCCTTGCTCAGTACCCACGTAGGAAAATATTCCTAGAAAAAACAAAAGCACAAATTTATTTTTCAAAAGCTCTTTCAACGATTCTCCAGTATCAATTTTCTCATCGTCATTCAATTCAACATTAGGGAATTTTACAATGTTAATTATGAAAATCATCAATAAAGCCACAACAGCAAAAATCCAATAGAGCGAGACCCACTTAAGCGCTTCTGGCACAAGTTGATTCATGATATCAATTATGAAATTTGTTGGCTTTTTGGAATGCACATTGAGCACAAAATAGCTATATAAAATCGGACTCAAAAAAGATGCCCCGCCAAAAAAGAGCTGTGCCATTACCGAATTAAATGCAAAATTTGACTCACCCCCCGCCACTCGCAATAGGGGGTTAATCACAACCTGAAGCATGGCCATACCTACCCCAATGATAAATAAGGAAAGTAATGCGATTGAAAAAATCGGTACTAATGCAAATAATAATGCTCCGATAAAAGCCAATAAAAAAGCAATCAGCAGCACCTTTTTTTCTCCGTATTTTTCTACTAAAATACCTGATGGAAATGAAGCGATACCATAAGAAACAAAAAAGGAAAATGGTAAAAAGCCTGCCAAACCTAAACTTAAATCAAAACTATCAAGTATATCAGGGATGATTGGCCCCAAAATATTGCTGAGAAATGAAATAACAAAGAAAATGAAAAAGATAAGTAGAACGATTAGAGGTTTGCTTTTCATTGTTAGATTGGGGAATTCTATTTATGAATGTTTTTTTTACATTCGATCTTGACCCAATTTAAATAAAAAAAAACACAAAACTGTTAGGCTCAATATTAAGCTTTTTTTAAATTACCAATTTTATATCATACATTTCAGAGATGGCTTTAAAAGAGTCCATCAAAGCATTTAACCTGATGTGGTCGACATTTGTTAAAGTTTCAGCTGGAATACGGGTATTTGTTTCAATTTTCAAGCCTCTTTTTTGTAAGAAAAGTTTGGCAGAATAAGGATAAAAAGAATGAGTAACTCTATCCATCATGGTCAAAAAAGCTTGCAAGCGATTAAGCTCTTTGGTTCTACCATTAGCAAAAAATTCTTTTAACAAATAGGTGTAGGGTTCGGGGTAAAAATTTCCAGAAATTGGTGAGATTCCCCTAAAGCCAGAGTCAAGCGAATCAAGGGATGTGGCTGTATCGGCATTATACAATCCAAAAACAGAACCTTGAACTGATTCCGCTTTACGTTGTAGTGAAATCGAATTGCAACTGGTGTCTTTATGGTATACAAATCGGCCAGTAGAGGTCATCCATTGCATCAAAGCAGGGCTTAGCAGCCTTTTATAGGGAATTGGACATTCATAAACACCCAATGGAATGCTGCCAGTTTGCTTCATAATATCTTCCAAACGGGATTTCAAAACCTCCTCATTCTCATCTGGTTCAGCCAATAAACTGGTGATTAAGATAACGGCATTCACTCCTGTATCATGTATTTTTTTGATGAATTCTGAGTTGGTTTTCGTATCTCTGCTGAATGTACCTGTAGCCACCACAGGTACTTTATCTTGACAAAATTTAACTACATTACTCGTTACCAAAAGTCGCTCCTCTGAGGTAAGTTGATTCATTTCACTGGACAGACAATTTGCAAACATTCCATTCGACCCTGCCTCTAAATACATATTTGTCAACCTTTCCAGTCCCCCTAAATCAACTTTATTTTGTGTATCAAACGGTGTTAACATCACTGGCCATAATCCTTTCGGTAATTTATTCATTTTTAAGGTTTAATAATTTGGGTTGTAAATCTTTAAGTTTTTAATAATTCTAGTTCTTTTACCAAAAAACTATTTGTCTAAATTAACAATGAAAATTTGTATTATCGAATTTCCCCCAAATTTGACGGGGAGAAATACTAGCTTTTGAAATAGTGCTAAATCGATCTCAAAAAATGATTAACCAAAAGCAATAAACGGTAGCTCTGCAGCAAACTTAAAACAAGCTTTTCCAGTAAGGTAACAACGAACAAAACTATTACTTCTGAGGGGCACTGATTACCCCCAGATATCTGCCAAGCCAATAAGGCAAAAGCCAAATATCGCCTGCGCTATGCTCAGAAGTACCATTTCCACCTGCTCTATCCAAATTAAACATATTGGCATTGTGGCGTTGAGTGGGCCTTTCATCTGGTGGGAGCACTTCCTTAATTGTTTGTTTTCGGAAATTTGGAGCCAATTTCTCAATGTCCTTCCGATGGCTATTTTTAATTGCCCAGTCGATCATATCCAACTGGTGTTCTTTCAAGTACCATATGGCTTCATTTAAATCAAAATTATTTGTGCCTGTAAGTGCCGTAAAAATGTTCCAAGCTCCCTCTTTTTCCGGTCTTTCTATTTCCCAATGATCAATTATTGCCTTTTTGTAATTGGCTTTCAGCGTATCATTAAAAGCATAGCGATACAAACCCCAATAGCCGACAAAATACATTTCATCATCAGAGTGATTCCATGCATCGGACAATAATTTACTTAGAGCGTCTGAATCATCAGGTGCAAACCCAAGTGTTTTCATGGGCCTCATTAAGTTTTCGAAATAGCCATATTTATTTAATAGTTCAAAGGCTTTTTCTTTGTAAATCGGGTTTTTTGTAAAATGATAAGCTGTTTGAAGCATTGAAAGAATGTTTGAGGAAGTTATTTTTCTATCTCCCACATTAATAGGCATTGCATTTACATATTCGGGATTCCACCTACCCCAAGTGGTTGGTTTGCCATCGTAATCAATCATATAATAATTGTTTTTTACAATATGGCCAACAAGAGTGTCAATGAGGGTAATGGCTCTTTTTTTAATAACAGGGTCGGCAATTATTTCAGCCATGGCGCCAAATGCAAATACATGGCCGATTGCCTCGTCGCTACTTGTAGTGGATTTCCAATCCCACTCTGGGTCTGAGGAATGCTGCCATCTTTCAGGATCAGAAAGCTTACTTATATATCCACTGCGCTCAAATGAACGAGATGGAAAACCAGGAATCCCATTGATGGTGTAAAGTCTTTCCATCGCATCCAAGGCTTCCACACAATTTTGAAGTGCCTCTTTCTCTTTTGTGACCGCATAGCGAAATATTTCACCTCCTAAATACATCGAAGTCCAAAGACCATCATTATCAGAATCAGCTAGATAGCCTGTTGATAAATCTCCTTTTGTCATATTATCCAACGATGCATTGAACCCGTTTCGGATGTGGCGGCTTCGCACCTGCTCTTCAAAAAATAGTGCTTTTTCATGTAAAGTCATTTTCTTAAAACAAATTTGACCTAAACCAGCATCTGTTAATATTAAAACCGAATTATTAGGCCCTTCTGAAATATGCTTTACCCCATTGCTTGGTAGCCAACGCTCGCCATTGTAATAGTCAAATTTACCATCTAGTTTCATGGCAAAAGCCCCATCAGAAGTGCCGAACCATATTTTTTCATTGATAATTTTTACTGATGTTATATCTGTAACTGGCAACTTTTGATGAATTTGTCCAATTTGCTTTTTCGAAATTAAATCAAGCTCTAAATATCCATCGGTTGTTCCTACTATTGCTTTTTTTCCATCAGAATAAACATCAAATGCAGTAAATGAACCCTCAAATATTTTTGTGAGCTTAAGACTATTTGGGGAAAAGCTACTCAAGTTTTTTTTGCCTAAAATATAGAACTGGTTGGAGGATTTTTGAAATTTAATATCCAAAACTTCATCTCCTCCCAAATCGCCAATCCATAAGCTTTTGGAATCTTTTAAGTATTGCAAGCTTTTACCATCGGAAAGTAAGCTACTAGAAATTTCACTATTTGCAAAAATTATGGCATCGGTTAGTGTATGTTTAACATATAGGCTTCCTGCCCAAGCATTACTCAAAACAGCCTTATTATCAATTAGGACAAATTGATTATCAAAAACATTTAGACCTCTTATCTTTTTATCAGCAGTAGTTCTATAAGTTTTGTCGGGCACCAAAGTTCCAGGGTATAAAAATTGGCCGTCTCTAATTGATAACAAACCTTCTGATGAATAGACTTTTATATTATTATTTCTATCAGCAAAAGCCTTTTTAAGCAGGACTTTATTTTCCTGTGGCAAATAATATTTTATGCTAAAATCTTGCAAATAAGGTTTGTCTTGATAAATAGGTTGCTTTATTTTTGATTGTGCATAACTGAAAGTAATACTACAAAAAAGAATCAATTGAATAGATAATACCACTTTTGTGATTTTCATGTTAAAAAGGCTAGTTTGGTTTAATAGATTAATTTTTTTATTGGGAATAAATTTATTGAAGTGGAATATTATTTGGGTTAACTACCACATATTTAATAGATTTTTTATCTTTTTCCAGATGGTAAGAATAAGTGATATGCAACAACCCATCTTTTGACTCAATTAAGCAAGGATAGGAAAAACTTCCAGTATTTGGGGCCACTTTTTCAAGGAAAGTTTTCCATTTCCAGGTTTTGCCCTCATCATCCGACAGCAATAAAGTCAGTTGATTACGGCCATCACTTATGTCATTACCTAAAAAAGCCCATCTTCCATCTTTCAAAACCAATAGTTCAACACTCGCTGTATTGGGGATCGAAGTTTTTACACTTGCCGACCAGCTTTCACCTTTGTCGGCAGACTCACTCATATGCACTCGAGGGGGTGCATCGCCGCTGTCACGCATGAGGGCATACAGATTTCCATTTTTCTTTTGAACCACAGCAGGTTGAATAGGCCCACGACCAACCAAAGGCAAGCTTGGATGCCAAGTTTTACCGTTATCATCAGAAATGGCCATCATTGACATGTTGTAACCATCAGAATATAAGGGCAAAACGATTCTCCCGTTTTCCATTAAAAGCGGCTTAATTCTGGTCATCCAACCAATACTACGCTTGGTTATATCTTTACTTGCTGCAATAATCATATCGTCATATTTAGATGCATAGCCAGCCCAGCCTCTTCCACTTTCAGGAATTTCCTTTAATTTTTTCTCAACCTCTTTCTCAAAGAGATCACTTGGTTTTAACAAGATATTGTCCTGCCAATTCCAATTGGGAGCACCACTTTTCAAAAAATCAGTGGAGGTTTTGAACCGTAAAATAGATTGCTCCCATTTGTTGGCTTGCACGGCTATCCATACTAAAAACAGTTTATTTTCACTATTCAAAAAAAGCACAGGATTGCAATCGGGAATATTGGGCGTGTCAGCCATTTCGAAGGGTTCAGACCAAGTCTTGTCTCCATTTTTTAATCGGGCACCCATTAATTTCACGTCATCGGCAGTTCGTTCACCACTACCATAAAACCAGACAGCTAAATAATCGCCATTTGGCAAAGCTACCAAACTACTCCCATGGCAATGCTTTTCCTGTTCAGGAAAAATGAGCGTCGACTGTAAAATGGCATTTTTTTGAGAAAATAAGGTTTGGAAAGCGGTAAAATTAATAAACAATATAACAATTACTTTTTTCATATTTTTTTAAATAATTAAGCCTTTAAAAAGTGTCACACTTTTTATTAGTGAATCAAATTAATTTGGGTAAATCTAGTGTTTGTGATTATTGAACATAAATTCAATAGTAAATACTGGGTTTCTCCAATTTTGTACTATCAAAAGTTAAAAAATAATTTAGGGAAAACAGAAAAAAGGAAGACTTTTAGAAAATAAATGAATCTTTTGTTATTAAAAAAAGAATTCCTGAGATTTTTTAGAAGGGGAGGTTTAAAGGTAGGCCTTAAAATATTTTGAGGTCATTTGCTATTTAATCAGTTAGGCCTAACATCAAAATAATTGCGAAATCTAGTTAAAGAAAATATTTTGTTATTGATATTTCAAAAGGTGTCTTGGAGGAGTAATCTCTTGATTTTGAAAGAATATTGAAGTAATTATCTTATAATCAGATAGAAACATTTCTAATCGACTCTCGACATATGATTTTTGGTTTTGGATAGGTAATCCTGTGATCTAGCTAAAATCTATCATTCAATTTGGTTTGGTTAAATTGTTGGTTTAGGATAGTTTCGCTAGCATATCCACAAAACACTTGATAAAATTGTTAGAGGTGAAAATGATTAAGCTTGCCATCTGATCATAGATTCATTTTTAAGGGTATGATTTTTCAAAAAAAAACACCTTAAAAAAAGGCTTTTAAGGTGTTTTAAAATCTACTACTCTACATTTATTTAATTAGTTTGCGATATTGAATTCCATCTGAGCTTTCAAAACGATAGATTGCCATTTTAAATTGATTTGGTATGTTTCCCAATTTTAATTTATTTTCACCTTTTTCCAATAGCCTATTTTCTGTACTAATAATATTACCAGTTAAATCAAATGCGGTAATATTCCAATTAGATCGGGCAGTGCTATTTACAATAATATTTACTTCATTTCCAATCGCAGGGTTTGGATAAAAATTCCCAACGGTAGATTTTTCAGATTTATTTTCAATATAAATTATCTTTGAAAACTCAAAACTGCCATCAAGGTCAATCATTTTTAGACGATAAAGCCCACCTGCCCCTATTAGGGGAGTACTATCATGATATTCATAGTTTTCTGACAAATTACCCTTTACTTGGCCTATTTTTTCAAATACCTTAGCATTGCTACTTCGCTGTATTTCAAAATGGCTAAAATTCTTTTCCTCGCTTGTTTTCCAAGTTAATTCATTGCCTTTTTCAGTAGCTTTTCCATCAAAAGAGATTAATCGTACTGGCAAAGGTGATAATGGTGCTAAGCCAAATGCAATTGATCCTGTAGCTGCAATTTTAGCATTACTATAACTCACATTATTTCCTTGAATAATTACTTGTGTTTTACCATTTGGTGTACCATCACCGGCTGTGCCAGCCTGGCCTTCTGCACAAGATGTCATACTAAAATTCCCAACATTTGGATAAGAAGCAACATTTGAGCCAGCAGCCGAAGTGCCAATAACCAAGGTATAGGTGCCGTCTGGCATTAATGGGAAACTATAAGCACCTGTACCTTGGGCTACAGGTATTACTGCGTCAGGAACTGCGGTATTATTTGTACTTTTAAATAGTGAAATATAAGTGCCGCCAACTGAAAGAGGCGTGCCGCCAATAGTTCCACCGGCACAAGATTCATAAACTATACCTGATATTTGAGCTGTTGGTATACAATAACTATCTAAATTATCAAAATAGTAAGTGTCAGCAGTATTAGTGCCAGGTTTGAATAATAAAACCATCATTTTAATATCTGTTGGCACAGATCCTCCATCGGGTTGATCAACGAAAGTAAATTCTAAACGCTGCCAATTTGAAGTACTGGTTGTAAATGCATTGAACCTACTGTGCCTTCCCACTGGGTAATTGCCAGGAGCAGCAGCGGAAGTTTCCAATTGGAGTATAATTTCTGTGCCGATTGGTGCCGCTGTAAATACATCCATATAAAATTTCTTTACTCCATCTTTATATTCAGTAGCATTTGAAATGGTTGTAACATCATAAAATAATACATCGTATGCGGCTGAACCATCTCTATCATATTTTCCAACCAATGCCGAATTATTAATTGGGTCGGCTGGCAACGGATTGGCAACTTCTGTTAATACGCCAGTTGTCAATGCATTTTTGATAACTGTAGCTGCTTCATCAAAGTTCTCAAAAGAAGAGCATTTGGTGATTGATGGCGGTGGTGGCACCTCACTGCAATAGCTATCCAAATTATCAAAATAATAAGTGTCGGCTGTGTTGCTATTAGGTTTGAATAACAATACCATTGTTTTTATATCCGTTGGAACAGAACCTGCATCGGGCTGATCTACAAAAGTAAATTCTAACCGTTGCCATATTGAATTACTAGTAGTTACTGCACTATATCTACTATGGCGACCTGCTGGGTAATTGATTGGAGTGGAGGCTGATGTTTCTAATTGAAGAATAATTTCAGTTCCTACTGTGGCAGTAGTTTTTACATCCATATAAAACTTTCTCACACCATCCTTATAATCAGTAGCATCCGCAATAGTAGTAACATCATAAAACAAAACATCATATTGCGACCCTCCATTTCTATCGTATTTCCCTACCAATGCAGAATTATTTATTGGATCTGCTGGTAAAGGATTAGCCACTTCGGTTAAGATGCCTGATGTCAAAGGATTAAATGCAATAGTTGCGGCTTCGTCAAAATTCTCAAAAGAAGAACATTTTGCTAAAACAGGCGGTGTAATTCCACTGCAATAGCTATCCAAATTGTCGAAATAATAGGTATCTGCTGTATTACTGTTTGGCTTGAATAATATAACCATTTTGGTAATTGCTGAAGGCGAGGCACCAGCATCTGGAGTATCTAGCAAGCTGAAAATGAGTCGCTGCCATTTTCCATTTTCTTGTACTGTTGCAATATATCGGCTATGGCGACCAGTCGGGTAATTATTTGGGGCAGAAGCCGAAGTTTCCAGCTGCAAATATATTTCGGTACCAATAGTGGCGGAAGTATAAACATCCATATAAAATTTCTTCGTACCATCCTTATAGTCATTGGCATTGGTAATGGTAGTTACATCATAAAACAATACATCATACTGCTCTCCTCCGTTTCTATCATATTTTCCAACTATTGCCGAATTGTTGATTGGGTCAGCTGGCAAAGGGTTAGCTACTTCGGTTAAGGTACCAGTTGTCAAAGCATTTTTTGTAATTGTTCCCACCTCATCAAAATTCTCAAATGAAGAACATTTTACCAATGTAGGTGGAACAACCGCACTGCAATAGCTATCCAAATTATCAAAATAATAAGTATCAGCTGTATTGCTATTGGGCTTAAATAAAAGCACCATTTTAGAAATACCAAGAGGTGAGGCACCACCATCTGGTGTGTCAAGTAAACTAAATATTAGGCGATGCCATTTTCCATTTTCTTGTACCGTAGCAATATATCGGCTGTGTCGGCCTGTTGGGTAATTCGCTGGCCCTGAAGCTGCTGTTTCTAATTGCAAATATATTTCTGTACCAATGGCTGCGGAGGTATAAACATCCATGTAAAATTTCTTTGTGCCGTCTTTATATTCATTGGCGTTGGCAATAGTATTTACATCATAAAACAATACATCATATTGCTCTCCTCCATTTCTATCGTATTTCCCAACTATTGCCGAACTATTTATTGGATCAGCTGGCAAAGGGTTGGCTACCTCGGTTAAAGTGCCAGTTGTTAATGCATTTTTTGTGATTGTACCTGCCTCATCAAAGTTTTCAAAAGTGGCACATTTCGTAGAAGCACCTTCAACTTTTATAGGCATTGTCAATATATAGTTTGTATTGCAATTGTCACTGTAATCTGCTGAAACAATTCCATTTGTCGATCCAAAATCAACAGTTAAACTACTCGTCCCTTGGCCGTTTACAATAGAGGCTCCTGGTGGTACTGTCCAATTTATTGTGGCACCATTTTCAACTTGCGAAAGTGAATAAACCTTACCCAATGCATTGTTAGCGACCACATTATCCCCCGTTAAATAAGGTTTGTTGCCACCATAAACACGCACGTAATCTACCTCCATTGTGGCTGGAAGCATGCTGTTATTTACAGCACCTCCCAAATTACCGCCAACGGCTACATTCAAAATCATATACATATCTTGGTCGAAAGGCCAAGCTGAAGG
>JAZKGO010000245.1:0-5476 GCA_040385875.1 Bacteroidota bacterium | reverse complement strand
TCATCGTTTGATAGCATCCAAAATGCAGGCCACAATCCATCACCTTTGGGAAGCTTTATTCTGGCTTCATATCGACCATAAGTAAATTTTGCCTTATCTTTTGAGGTAATCTTTCCAGACGAATAATTTGCCCCTCCAATATTTTCCTGTTTAGCCAGAATTTTTAAAGTACCATTGCTTACGGTTAGGTTTGCCGCTTCGTATGATTGTAACTCATTATTTCCATATCCACAGAGGCTTGGGCATCCATTACCAGTTGATATATTCCAGTTAGTTGCGTTAAGAGCATTCCCATCGAATTCATCCTGCCATACTAAAGTTGGGCAAGCTTGACCATTACTTTTCGACAAACTAAACAATTGAAAAGCTGTGACAATAAAATAGAGAAGTGTAAATTTTTTCATTCAAAATAATTTATAAGATTATAAATAAAAACAATAGTGCAAATGTAATTGGTCAGTGCTGTCACCACATAAAAAGATGCCACTACAAAAACACTTGAAAATCTAATTATTTTAATAAAAATTCATAATAACTTACAAAAATGCTCAATTTTACCACTACAAAGCCACTACAAATGATAAAAAACATCAAAATAGTGCTATTGCAAATCATTACTCTTTCTTTTTTCTTAATTTTGATTAATACCGTACAATATGGCTACAAAAATCATAATCGCTTATTTCTTTTTGTATATTTCAATACTAAATTATAGTATTGGTCAAAATACTATCGGTCAATCCAACCTCAGAAATTTCACTAAACAAGATTATAATGCAGGATTGCAAAATTGGGATATAAAAATAAATGAGAGCGGTGTTTATTATTTTGCAAACAATGAAGGAATGCTCACCTATGATGGCAAAAACTGGAAACTATTTTCATTACCCAATCAAACTATTGTTAGGTCTATTCTAATTTCAAAAAGCAAAAAAGTATACGTTGGTGGGCAAGATGAAATTGGATATTTTGAAATCAATAAAAACGGCTTGCCAATATTTAAATCCATAAAATTTATCATCCCGAAGCAATACCAAAAATTTGCTGATGTATGGGATATTGTTGAATTTGAAAATAGAATATTTTTCCGAACTAGAAATTATATTTTTGTTTTAGAAAAGGATAAAATGGAAGTTTTGCCAGCAAATTCTGAATGGATTTTTATGCAATCAGCAGGAGAATTCCTCATAGCCCAAGATCGAATAAATGGAATGTTTGAATTGATTAATAGTTTTTGGACAAAATCTTCCATTGCACTACCCTTTAAAAGTCAAATAACAGGATTTCATAAAATAGAATCTGAAAAATATATAATTTCTACTTTATCTGATGGTTTATGGTTTTTAAATGGCAAAAAATTGAGCAGCAATGATGACTTATTTAATAATAGATTGAAAAATGCTCGAATTTACAAAAGTTATAAAATTGAAAAAGATAGAATTGCCCTTGCGACGAGCAATGAAGGTGTTTTTATAGTGGATTTGAATGGTAATTTAGTTCAAAATATATCTGAAAAGGAAGGTCTTCTGGACAATAATGTATTGAGTATATTTAAAGATAATAAAGGAGATATTTGGGCTGGGTTAAATAATGGTATTTCCCAAATTTCACTTTCAACAGCAGTAAAATTAATAAAACCTTTATCTAAAAATGCTTCTGTTTATAACACAATCGTGCATCAAAACAACCTTTATATTGCCACCTCATCAGGTCTTTTTTATTGCCCATTACAATCAAAAACAGATTTGAGTAATTCAAATGGTTCGTTTAGTTTAATACCTGGCACAGAGGGCCAAAATTGGAATTTATCACTAATTAAGAACCAATTATTTTTAGGCCATCATGAAGGGGCTTTTATGCTAAGTAATGGCGAACTTAAAAAGTTGAAAAACCAAACAGGATATTGGAAATTTTTATCAAACCCAATTACCAACCAAGTTTTAGCCGGCACTTATCAAGGAATTGTAGCCATCACAGAAAGTAATTCAAATATATTCCTAGAGAAATTTAACGAGTCTTCACGATTTATTGAAAGCGATAATATGGGGAATATATGGGTTTCGCATCCCTACCACGGTATTTTTAGAATTGATATTCAAAAAAAAGTGCATCCCTATACTAGTAAAAACGGTTTGCCTTTTGATACGGATAATTATATTTTTAAGATAAATAACCAAATAATAGCCACCACCAAAAAAGGTATTTATCGATATAATTATGTTACAAATAGTTTTTTTTCTGACCCAACTTACAAAGAAACACTTAACAAATTAAGTATTCGATATATTAGCGAAGATATGGATGGGAATCTTTGGTTTATACACAATAAATCTGTGGGCATCTTAGATAAATCTTTAAAAAATTCAATCATCTATAATATCCCCGAGCTAGAAAATTTATTAGTCAATGGATTCGAAAACATTTATGCTTTTAACAAAAACAATATTTTTATTGGCGGCGAAAATGGTGTATTTCATATAAATTATGAAAATTATAAAAAAATAAGACCCAAGTTGCTTTTAAATTTCAGTCAAGTAAAAGTCACTTCAGACGTTGATAGCACTCTCTACGGCGGCTTTAAATATGAAAATTTTGAAAATTCGGCAAATGTAAATCCCGAAATCCCTTATAACTTCAGAAACATATTTTTTGATTATACTTCCAATCTTCATGCAATCCCAGTAGAATACGCTCACCAATTGATTGGTTTTGAAAAAAAATGGTCTAATTGGAGCACAAAAAACGAGAATTACTACACCAATTTATCGGAGGGGAAATACGAATTTATGATAAAAGCGAGAAATAACTTTGGAGATGAATCCCAACCAATTAGCTATCATTTTACAATCTCACCCCCTTGGTATAGGAGTATTATGAGTTATCTATTTTATACTTTTATCATTTTATATTGCCTGTTTCTCTTAAGAAAATGGCAAAAAAAGAAATTTTTGAGTCAAAAATTAAGATTTGAAAAAGAACAAAGTAGCCTAAAAAAAAGCCACGAATTAGAAATGTCTAAAACTGAATTGGATTTCAAAAATTTAGCACTTTCTGATGCTGCATTAAGACTTTTACATAAAGCGGAAATACTCTCCAATATAAAAAGTGAAATTGATACCCTTTTACACAAATCGGTAGACAAGAATGAATTTTCAGTTGATTTGAAAAAAATGTTACGCACCCTAGAAGCAGAGGTAAAAGACAAGCTTGAATGGCAGAGTTTCTCACAAAGTTTTGACTTGGTCCATGGTGATTTTATTACAAGGCTCAAGAATAATTACCCACAACTTACCGCCAATGATTTAAAAACTTGTGCCATGATAAAAATGAATTTAAGCAGTAAAGAAATTGCTCAAATTTTAAATATTACATTAAAAGGTGTAGAACTTAACAGATATCGGATTAGAAAAAAACTTGATTTGAGTAGTTCTGTAAATCTTTTCGACTTCTTGTTAAAAATTTGATGAATTTTTTATTGGGATTTTGATAAGTTGTTAACCTCTCATCCGTCCTGAATAATTCAAATAGCCTAATCTAATACCTATTAAACTTGCTTAAAATCCTGAAAAATGACACACTTGAAAATCTTTTACAGTCGATAAAAAGGAATAACGCAGTCCATCTAAATGATATGTTTTGGGAATAATTTAGATGTATTTTGGATGTTCGTTGGGTGCCGTTGTTTAACTTAAAGGCTTATAAAAAAACAAATACGTTTATTTTATGAATCAAACCGAAATCTTGTTTTATTAGTAAATTTGCACTGAATAACACACGCTTTTAAACTTTTTTTGTTAGTTTTCATGATTTAGTATTATTTTTTTGCTAAATTTGCAATAAAGTAGCAAAATTTAAATTTGATTGTGCAAAACTAGACGTCCATAATTTTTACTATTTAATAGGTTAAATGGAAGCTCTGTCATTTAAATAGATTTTTTTTAGGTATTGTAGTACAATAAATGTTTTTAACAAATGAGTTTAAACATTTTTTATCTAAATATGTTTGGAATTAAATGTAATTTTTATATTTTCAATTCTCCTATAATTTTAATATTATCATCTTATAATGTCTGAAGGAATTATTAATAAAGAAGGTAAACGCTTAACAATTCAGGAAATAATTTTCCAAAAAATAAAAGAAAAACTGACACCTGATCAGGATATGCCACAGGAACTGGCAAAGGTTTTAGATATCGGTATTCACAGTGCCTACCGGCGTTTACGAAATGAAGTATCCCTAGGATTGGATGAACTCGAGAAGCTCATTGAGCATTACCAACTCAATTTTTTTGAGTTTATTTCCGAGTCACCCTCTTCTTATTATTTTCACGGAACCAACCTCGATAAGAGTAACAAAGACTATCGTTCTGGTCTACTCAAATATGTTTATTATGTTGAAAATTTCAAGTTAATTGGGGTAAAATGTATTACCTATTGCGGCTTGGATATCATGCCCCTTAAACTAATGAGCTCGCCAATTATATTAACCTTTCAGGAATACTTTTGGAATTATACACTGGGTCAACAGACTGAAGAAACTAACATCAAACTTTCTTTTGATAATATTGATGATGAAATAGTAAAGCTTTCTGCTTTTTTTCTTGATTTTTTGCAAGCATCTCCTTCAGTTGAAGTTTGGAGTAGTTTGAGTTTTGATTCGGTGGTTAATCATCTTGAATATCTTAGAGAAACGAATCGATTTGCAAGTGAAAATGACGTCCAGATTTTGTATAAAGAATTGGAGAAAATTTTGAATTGGACAGAATTACAGGCTACAGCTGGTGTAAAAACTGATTTTGCGGGCACTAGATTAGAACCTGAAACTAGCTTTTCATTGTACAAGTCTGATCTATTTTTTAGTGATAGTAATTTCTTTGTGCAAACATTTCAGCAAGATTTTGTTGCATTGAAGCACAATTTTTTTTCCTATATGTTTACCTATCATTCTGATTTTGTGCAATTAAATAAAGATGTCATGCAAACCATTATTACCAAATCTCAGCCACTTTCTGCCACCAACGAAAAAGCAAGAATTGCTTTTTTTAGCCAATTGCGTGAACGCATAGATCGTCGCAGGCAAAAATAGAGTGATTTCCACTTTTTGTTTTAGCTAAGGATACCTCACTTTTTAAATTTCCTTATTTATTGGATTATTTTGCTATACCCCTCTGTGCTTTAGGCAACTGAGGGGTTTTTGTTTAAATTAAAACATAAATTTTCTAAGGGTCAGAGCTTTTTATTTTTTGCAAAAAATAGTAAAATATTTACAAAAATTGCAAATCTAAAAATAATTTTTTGTTTAAATATAGTAACAAAAATATTAAATAATTGTAAACAAAATTTAAATCGAGTGATTTGCCATAATCTTATATTTTAATGCATTTTATTTATTAAGCCCCCTTTAAATTAAAATATATTGCATAATATTAATTTTCATAACTAAAGTATACAATTTATATAGACTATTGTATTAAAA
>JAZKGO010000244.1:3660-10765 GCA_040385875.1 Bacteroidota bacterium | reverse complement strand
CCAGTTTTGGAGCATGATAGAATTAAGCAATTTCATCAATTATTGTTGGATTTGCCTCAAACAAAAAATCCAACTATTGTTTATGAGAAATTAGGCCAATTAATGTACGAATCACATAATAGTTATTCATCAGTACAATTGGGTAGTAGTGGTACAGATAGGTTGGTTGAAATGGTAAAAGAGCATGAGGGCAGTGGCGTATTTGGTGCCAAAATTACTGGAGGGGGCTCTGGAGGCACTGTTTGTATATTGGCGGTGGGAGAGCAAGGTTTAGAGACGGCTCAGAAAATTCACCTCAATTATCAGCAAGAAATTGGAAAAGAAACAAAAATATTTATATAGGTGAGGAAATTAATTCCCCGATTTTTTGACCACCTCCTTTATTTAAACTAGGAGTTTAGCCAATCTAAAATTTTAAAATCTAAATCGATAAATACAAATATTTGTTGATATTCCCCTATTTAAGGATAATAGAATATTGTTTTTTTTCTATATTTACAAATGCCATTTCTATATAAAATTTAGTACGGCAATAAATTACTTGTTTATTGTAGCAAGTAAACTGGTTTTGAGATTAATACCCTGTAAATACTAAAAAGACGTATCATAATGATGAAAAAAACTCAAGAAAATTCAAGAAGAAATTTTTTAAAAACACTTGGCCTTACCGCTGGTAGCTTTTACATAGTGCCCCGTCATGTATTGGGCGGAAAGGGCTTCATTGCACCAAGTGATAAAGTGAACATTGCAGGTATTGGATGTGGCGGTAAAGGTTGGAGCGATTTAGTCAGTAGCTGGAATAATGGTGCTGAAAATATAGTGGCACTTTGTGATGTAGACTTTAATGTGGCAGCAAAGGCAGCTGAAAAATGGCCTAATGCAAAGAAGTATTCTGACTTTAGGGAACTATTAGAGAAGGAAAAAGGAATCGATGCGGTTACCATTTCTACTCCTGATCACACTCATGCGACGATAGCCATGGCGGCGATGCAGTTGGGCAAACACGTATATGTACAAAAGCCACTCACTCATAATATATACGAGGCTCGTATGCTCGCTCAAACAGCCATGGATAAAAAAATAGTGAGCCAGATGGGTAACCAAGGCTCATCGGGCGATGGAGTTCGTAAAATGCAAGACTGGTACAATGCAGGTGTAATTGGTAAAGTGAGTGAAGTGCACGTATGGACAAATCGTCCTGTATGGCCACAAGGCATACCAGTACCATCAGGTAAATTTGAAACACCAGCTCAATTAAATTGGGATATGTGGCTCGGGCCTGCCGCCAAAATGGACTATAATCCTGCTTATCACCCTTTCAAATGGCGTGGATGGTGGGCATTTGGTACGGGTGCTTTGGGCGACATGGGTTGCCATTTATTAGATCCGCCGATGAGGGTATTGGGTCTTGGCTCGCCAACAGAGGTAGAGTGTAGCGTTGGTTCTGTATTTTTGAAAGATTGGAATGCTGAATATATCCCTGAAGGTTGCCCACCCTCTTCAATAGTTAATTTGAAGTATGGGCCTTCCGCCAAAAATAAATCTGAGGTTAAATTGACCTGGTACGACGGTGGTTTAAGACCTCCCCACCCCGATGGAATTGATGCCAACGTAATAATGGGCGATGATGATGGCACTAATGGTGTGATTATGATTGGTAGCAAAGGAATAATGCTATGCGGAACCTATGGTAGAGCACCAAAAGTATTTATTAAAGGGAAGCAAGTGCCTGAGACTGAGCTACCAGCAGCTAAAATAGCACGTGTAATTGGAAACGCTGATGGCCATCAAACCCAATGGGTAAGTGCCATTAAGGCGGGATTTGGAAATGCACCATTAAGCTCAAGCTTTGACTATTCTGGCCCATTCACTGAATCGGTTTTGATGGGAAATCTAGCTATTCGATCGTACATGATGCGTGAGGGAGAGGGTAATAAAGTTACTTATCCTGGCCGCAAAAAACTTCTTTGGGATGGTGCAAACTTACGCATCACTAACTTTGAGCCGGCCAATCAGTTTGTGAAAAGAGAGTATCGTGAGGGTTGGCATTTATAGACATCAATAGATTTATTAGATCAAAAGCCCAATGTTCTTTCCGAATATTGGGCTTTTTTGGAGTATAATATTAGAAAAATACAATATTTATGGCTAATTTTGTCAAAATACTACCCGATTTATTATGACTATCCATCACGAAGGCTTTAAAACAATTACCATAACTACCCTTTTTATAGTAGCACTTAATTGGTCAATGGCCACTTTTTTTACCGATAATGACCTTTTGCGAAAAATTGTGATTGGCCTTAGCATGTTGTTGGCAGTAATCATTTTACAATTTTTTAGAAAACCAATTCGGAAAACGACTCAAAACCCCAAGCACATCATTGCCCCAGCTGATGGCAAAGTGGTAGTAATTGAGGAAACCGTTGAAAATGAATATTTTAAAGGCCCTCGTCGACAAGTTTCGATATTTATGTCTCCTCTGAATGTACATATTAATTTCAACCCTATTTCAGGAATTGTTTCATTTTTCAAATACCATCCAGGCAAGTTTTTGGTAGCTTGGCATCCAAAAAGTAGCACAGAAAATGAAAGGACAACTGTAGTGGTAAAACATGAAAATGGTACTGAAGTGCTTTTCAGACAAATAGCGGGAGCGATGGCTCGTCGTATCTGTTGGTATGTGAAAGAAGGTCAGGCGGTTACACAAGGCGATGAGTTTGGATTTATCAAATTTGGGTCTAGAGTAGACATTTTTCTTCCTTTGGATGCTAAAATATTGGTGAATCTTGAGGATAAACCAATTGGTGGAGAAACCGTAATTGCTGAGTTGGTTTAAATGTTTGAACAAATCACCTTGAAATAACAAAGAGGGTCAAAAAATTTAACTTTTGACCCTCTTTTATCTACCTTTTGATTCTTTTGTCTCCAAACTACATTTTCCAATCGTCTCGATATTTCCTTGTAACAAATTGATTACCAGCTTCAAAGTTGGTAATTCGCATATTTGGTCCGTCCCACAATAGTTTTTTACGACCAGGATAATCGTAATCTCGAAGCCAAGCTTTTTGTTTGGCTTCCTCACGATAAAAAGCTGATTTGATCGCTAAGTTTCCCATTAATACTGCTTCGGTAAATGGTCCGGAATAATCAAAAGAAGAGCTTAGAGGTTGATGCTTCCCATAGCCGTCTCTAACTGCCTGTAACCACTGTTGATAATGTCCTTCGTTATCTGAACCTGGTACCCTCGCAATAGTTTGCGGCAAACTATCACCCGCCTCTTTAAGTTTTTGCTCTGGCCATAGACTTGGATTTTCTCCATACAATCCACACATCATCACTCCTTTTGTGCCAATCATGAGTACGCCTCCGTCCCAATCACCTAATTGCACATTGGCAGGGATTTCGTCTGGTCTTTCTGGTTGTATTCCGCCATCATACCAAGTCATTTTTACATCAGATTGTCCAACCCTTGGAAACTTTAAATGAATAGTAGCCGCCGAAGGAAAACTATCCGGAAAATAGCCTTGCTTAAACTCACCCACCCATGCATTGGCCATAGATACCTCTACTTCAGAGGGATAACCCAATTTCAATATTCGATAAGGAGGATCCATCATATGACAACCCATATCACCCAAAGCGCCAGTACCATAGTTAACCCAACCACGCCAATTAAAAGGATGATAAGCTGGATTATAATCTTCCCAAGCGGCAGGGCCTAGCCAAAGGTCCCAATCAATATGATTGGGCACCTCAAATTTGCCAGATGGTTTGGCGATTCCTTGAGGCCAAACTGGTCGGTTGGTCCATACATGCACCCGGTTACATTCGCCAATAAGGCCGGCATTGTACCATTCTTGCATACGTCTGACACCATCTCCTGACGAGCCCTGATTACCCATTTGGGTGACCAATTTATATTTTTTGGCGGCCTCTGTTAGTTTTCTTACCTCTGCAATATTATGGGCAAGGGGCTTTTGCACATATACATGCTTGCCTAATTGCATAGCTGCCATCGCAATTACATAATGGGTATGATCGGGCGAGGTTACCGTAATAGCATCAATTCCTTTTTCATTTTCCAACATCACTCTAAAATCTTTGTACTTTTTGGCGTTAGGCCATTTTTTTACAGCCTCCTTACCCGTTTCAAAATCAATATCACAGAGAGCGGCAATATTATTTCGGCCATTGTCCCAAACACCTTTGAGATCCACAATGCCTTTTCCACCACAGCCCACTCCAGCTATGTTCAATTTATCACTGGGGGCAATATAACCTTTACCACCCAGTACATGACGAGGGACGATATAAAAACTGGTAGCTGCAACAGCTGATTTTTTAAGAAAATCTCTACGGGATTTGGAGGAAGTATTCTGCATTTGAATTGAATTATTTTGCACCCAATTTATAAAAAAATCGCTAGAATACCACCAGGTTTAAAAAAGGATTATTTTGAAGAAAAATAAAACTATTCAAATACTTTTTTCAATTGCTATTCCAAAACTGAGTACATCTGGAAGTGGATTCTGCCTCATAAATTGCTTAATTTTCAGCGTATACTTCCCTTTTTTCGAAAATTTCAATGCTTTATTGATTAGTATCTTATGGTCAAAAATATCACCTAAACCTGTCCCAGAGGGTTTGCCAGTCTTTTCATCGGCCAGCATTAGTTCCTCTAATTTCTCTTCTAATTTCACCCCCTTTTCATCATACAAGTATCTGGTTACATATAAGTTGTAATAGGGATAGGAGAGATTATTGCGAACATTATAGTAGAGTTTGTAGGTTTGGGTTGTATCATCAATGGTAAATTCAAATTTGCATTCATCTTCCATTTTCCATTTCCCGTTTTCAAAATCTTTGTTTTGGTTATAAATGGTTTTTTTATCACAGCTAGCTAAAATCGTAATGAACAACATTAACAGAAATGGGTGGTAATTATATTTTTTTAAATATTTCATTATTGGACAAAATAGAGTGTTTATAATTGGATAGGGCTTTATTGTACAGTTATTTTTTTAATTTCCTTCACATTTACCCTTCTGATTATTTCTTTTTTGGTAAATTCAACTCGCCAAATTTGGTTTTTCACATTGGGAATTGATGCCGTAAATAATTGTATTTCACCTCCTTGTAATTTCTGTAAGTTTGTGCCAATGGCCTGATTATTTTGTAAACTATATTGATAAGCCTGCATCAGTTCAGCCTCCTTTTTATCCAAAGTATCAAGGTTTAGGTTAGCAATATCTACTTTTTTTATGGAGGCATGGTATAGTTTGCTCAACGAATCAATATTTTGCAAGTTGCTTGGCTTTTCATTTAAATATTCGGTAATTTCTATTCCCCAATCATTTGCAAAACTGCTTATTTGGGTGGGAGTAATTCTTTTTATTTCTGCATTTTTCATTTGATCAGCCATTTGGCTGGTATCAATCCTTTTAATGTTACAACTAATCAATACAATACTTATAATGGTGATAATAGTATAATTCATTTGGGTTTGTTTTTATTGTAAAATTAAAAAATTAAAAGCTTAAATGATTAAAATATATAAAAAAGGGTTCGTCTACAAAGTAAACGAACCCTTCCTTTTCAATTAATTAGTCTTATCGGCGCCCATGCCCTCTACCGTTCCCATGTCCTCTGCCATTCCCATGGCCATAATGATTCCCTCTGTTTCTATAAGCCCATGCAGGGTGTCCAAATCGAATAATGGGAGGCACAATTACAATTCTATTGGGCCTTCCTCCATTCCAATATTGGTTGCTACCATAATAATCCCTGCGGTTGCGAATATCATAAGGATTGTTCGGATCCCAAGGATAGTATAGATCAAAATAGTTGCGATTGCTGTATCGAGGGTCATATCTATTGTCCCAGTCGAAGCTATACCAATCGAATCGAGACGAACGATTTCGGTCCCAATCACGTGGCAAATTACGATAGTCATAAGGATTTCTGCGGAAACTATTTCGCCCTCTTTCATAATCCCCTATTCGGTCATTGTCATCTCGGTCATAGTCATTCCAATCTCTTCTGTCGTCCCGGTCATTTCTATTATTATCATAATTTTCGTCACGAGAATTCCTTTCGTCACGGTCCCTACGATCATTTTTTTGTGCATATGTTACGTTTAATACGCACATTAATGCGATTACAGTGGTGATTTTTTTTAGGTTAGTTTTCATTTTACTACCCCCTCCATGGGTTTTTAATTTTATAAATTTTTAATAAGCTTTAACCAATTGAACCTTAAATAAAATTGTCAAATTTTTGAGGAAATCCTTTTTTTAAAATACTTTATTATAGTTAGCAATTGCCGTCGCTTTGATGTATCGAATTAACGCTCAAATGCTTAACTTTGCATTAAAATCGGATTAAATCAAAATACTGTGTTTTGATTTTAATCGAATTTTAAGATGAAAGTGGTGTTTTGGGACTGAATGACATATTTAGTAGATTAAATACCCCAAATCACCAAATTTTATATGGGTTTTTAGATAAAACAGCCCCTTTCCTTTTTCAATAAAATAATTGTTTTAAATCGATTTTCGGTCTTATCCAAGGCCAGGAATTTTCTCATAAATAATGATTGACAAATTAGAAGGTATCAGAGAAAGATACAATGAAGTAGCGCAGCAAATCACACAACCTGAAGTAGTTTCTGACCTTAAGAAATACAAAACGCTCAGTAAAGAATACAAAGATTTGGATAAAATAATGGTGCAGTTTTCGGCATACGAAAATGTACTCTCCAATATCGAATCGGCTAAGTCAGTTTTGTCTACCGAAAAAGACGAAGAATTTCGGGAAATGGCTAAAATGGAATTAGATGAGTTGACTCCTAAAAAAGAGGAAATGGAGTCCATTTTGAAAGAAATGCTTATTCCCCGTGACCCAAATGATTCTAAAAATAGTATTCTGGAAATCCGTGCTGGGACCGGTGGTGATGAAGCCTCCATTTTTGCTGGCGATCTCTTTAGAATGTACCAAAGGTATTCACAAAATATGGGTTGGACTTTCCAAATCATGGATTATACAGAAGGCAGTACAGGAGGTTATAAAGAAATAATTGCTTCTGTTCAGGGCGAGGATGTTT
>JAZKGO010000244.1:0-3560 GCA_040385875.1 Bacteroidota bacterium | reverse complement strand
AAAGCCATGACAGTACTTCGATCAAGACTTTACGACATTGAGGCGGCCAAACAAGCCGATGCCATTTCTGGAGATCGCAAAAGCCAAATTGGTAGGGGTGATAGATCCGATAAGATTCGCACTTATAATTACCCCCAAAGCCGAGTGACAGACCACCGTATCAATATGACAGTTTATAATTTGCCTTCTGTAATGGATGGGGAAGTAGGTGATTTCATTGAAGCTTTGAGGATTGCCGAAAATGCTGAACGGCTCACCGAAGGTACAGTATGACAGCAAACAACAAAAAAACCTCAATCTTTCGACTGAGGTTTTTTTAATGAGGTAGGTGAGCGAAGCCCTCAACCATTTCGGTAGGTAAGCGAAGTCGAACCTAAACTTTGATTTCCACATCCACTCCACTTGGCAATTCTAATTTCATCAATGCATCTACGGTTTTAGCTGACGACGAAAATATGTCAATCAAACGCTTGTAAGTACATAATTGAAATTGCTCACGAGCTTTTTTGTTTACGTGAGGCGAGCGTAGTACAGTATACTTCTCAATTTTAGTAGGCAAAGGTATCGGACCCGATACAACAGCACCAGTAGCTTTTACAGCCTTGACAATTTTTTCAGCCGATTTGTCAACCAATACATGGTCAAACGACTTTAACTTAATACGAATTTTCTGATTCATAATCTTGGTACGGTTTGTTTAGTTGAAAAATTGCCCATTCAGAAAGTACCATACGCTTCTGAAGAGCTTGAATATCGATGTTAGATGATAGTTGTTCGACGTTAGAAAATTTGCATTAAACAAAAACTCAAATAATCATCAATTATTTTAAAATCAGATGTTAGAATTAGGGCTGACCTAACATCTAACATCTCAAATCTATTATCTATAATCCTTTTGCTTTTTTTACAATTTCATCCGACATATTCATAGGTACAAATTCGTAATGTGAAAAAGTCAAGTTGGCAGTAGCACGACCAGAACTCATAGTACGTAAGTCCGTGATATAACCAAACAATTCAGAAAGAGGCACGTCAGCTTTCAATACTTGAGAGCCAGCTCTTGAATCCATCCCTTTCATCATACCACGACGACGGTTCAAGTCACCAGTAATGGGTCCTGTGTATTCTTCAGGAGTCAAAACCTCAACAGCCATAATAGGTTCCATTATTTTGGCACCAGCAGCTTTGGCAGCTTCTTTATAACCCAAACGAGCGGCCATTTCAAATGATAATGCATCTGAATCGACATCATGGAATGAGCCATGGTATAAACGCACCTTCATTGAATCCATTGGGTATCCAGCCAATGCTCCAGTTTTCATGGCGGCATCAAAACCTTTTTGGATTGATGGGATAAATTCTTTTGGAATCACACCACCTACAATCCCATTTACAAATTCCAAACCTTCTTTACCATCTTCACGAGGTCCCATTTCAAATACGATATCAGCAAACTTACCTTTACCACCCGATTGCTTTTTGTAAACCTCACGGTGTTCAGTTGATTTGGTTAACGATTCTTTATAAGCTACCATCGGAGCACCTTGGTTTACTTCCACTTTAAATTCACGACGCATACGGTCAATAATGATTTCCAAGTGAAGCTCACCCATACCTTTAATAATGGTTTGGCCAGTTTCTTCATTTGATTCTACTTTCAAAGTAGGATCTTCCTCGATTAATTTACCAATTGCTTTTGAGAAATTATCTTGATCTGCAGCTTTCTTCGGCTCAATTGCATAACCAATTACCGGCTCAGGGAATACCATTGATTCCAATACAATTGGGTTTTTCTCATCAGTCAAGGTATCTCCAGTTTTTATATCCTTAAAACCTACCACAGCACCAATATCACCGGCACCAAGGCGAGGGATAGAGTTTTGCTTGTTGGCGTGCATTTGGAAAATACGAGAAATACGCTCTTTATTTCCTGTACGGTTATTCAAAATGTATGAACCAGCGTCCAAACCACCTGAATACGCTCTGATAAAACATAAACGACCTACGTAAGGGTCAGTTGCTATTTTAAAAGCAAGAGCTGAAAAAGGATCAGATTCAGTTGGATGGCGCTCAATTTCTTCGCCAGTATCAGGGTGAGTTCCTTTAATACTTTCTTTGTCCATAGGCGATGGCAAAATAGCCATCACATAATCCAACATTGTTTGAACACCTTTATTTTTGAATGATGATCCACAAAGCATTGGTACAATTTTCATTGAAATTGTAGCAGCACGCAAAGCATCTAATATTTCTTTTTCAGTAATAGAATCAGGATCTTCAAAATACTTTTCCATCAAAGTATCATCAAATTCAGCAATAGCTTCCAACAATTTTTCACGGTACTCAGTCGCTTCTTCCATCATATCCGCAGGAATTGGCACCTCACGGAAAGTCATCCCTTTATCTTCCTCATTCCAAACAATTCCACGGAAGTTCACCAAATCAACTACTCCTTCAAATTTATCTTCCGAGCCAATTGGCAACTGCAACGCTACTGCATTGCTACCCAACATTTCTTTTACCTGTTTTACCACGTTTAAGAAATCAGCACCAGAGCGGTCCATTTTATTTACAAAACCCAAACGAGCTACATTATAATTGTTAGCTAATCTCCAGTTAGTTTCTGACTGTGGCTCTACACCATCAACTGCCGAAAACAAAAATACAAGACCGTCCAATACACGTAACGAACGGTTTACCTCAACCGTAAAGTCAACGTGACCCGGAGTATCTATAATATTGATATGATATTGCTGATCACGATACATCCAGTCTACAGTAGTAGCCGCTGAAGTGATGGTAATACCTCTTTCTTGCTCTTGCTCCATCCAGTCCATTGTTGCAGCACCATCATGTACCTCACCAATTTTATGACTCACACCAGCATAATAAAGAATACGCTCAGTGGTGGTAGTTTTACCTGCATCGATGTGGGCAGCGATACCAATGTTTCTTGTAAATCTTAAATCCCTAGACATTGCTATTAGTTTTTGTATATTTTAATGATTGAAAATCAGCACTTTACACTCAATTTTTCGATTGTATTAAGTACAATACCTAAAAATCGAGGTGCAAAATTACGCATTCTAAATCAAATTCAAAAGAAATGACTAATATATTTTGACTAGGCTGCATCAAGTAACTATATAGTTAAATAAGTGCTTTATATATAGGTAAGATTATTCCGCTTTGGAGGCTATGTTTTTGTTCACCCAAAATCGACCAACTTTAGAAGTATAAATCTGGATAAATATATAATATCGATTGAGTTTCAATTTATAAATAAATATATATCAATTGGGCGTGTCGCCGTCTATCGCCAGGCGTCGTGCTATCCACTCTCAATCTTTTGAGGCGGAAAAGCCTCAAAAGGATTTCCGTTTCTATCCCTCACGCTTTTCTTTTCTTCGAATTAATATTTTCTGAAAGAAGTCTTCACTTACATTAATTGCTAGTTAGGGATTAACTTATTACCATATTTAGATTCCTTTCAGAAATCATCGAGATGTTTACTCAAATTCAAATGTAAAATACATCATATAAATAGCCCAAATTTTTTT
>JAZKGO010000243.1:1375-12291 GCA_040385875.1 Bacteroidota bacterium | reverse complement strand
ACTTCCATTGAAAAAAATATTGGAGAAAAGTTGTTCATGCAAGCCGCTGGTTCTGAAGACCTTAAAATGCCTGATCTTAACCAATTTGTGGATGAATATTGGAGATTACGCCTTCGCCGAACCATACAATCATGGAAAAACAGCAAATTGCCTAAATATGTAACACACCAATTGAAGAACGAAGATGCTCTTACTGAGGCGATTAGATATACCAATATGGTTAATAATCAAACGGATAAAGTAAAGGTAATTTACCATCCCGATTTTGTGGTAAGTACCAATCCGCTTTTTGGCATGGACTATAACCAATTTGTAAGAGGCTGCCACATGGGAGTATTCCCTAGCTATTATGAGCCATGGGGCTATACCCCTCTGGAATGTATTGCTAGAGGCGTACCTACGGTAACTAGTGATTTATCGGGTTTTGGTGACTATATGATTCAGATTATGAAGGATTATGACGAATGGGGGGTGCATGTTTTGAAACGCAAAACACAAACATTTGAAGAAGCTTCAGAAGACCTGGCCAATACTATGCTCAAATATGTAACCACGAGTAGGCGTGACAGAATTATGCTCAGAAACCGAGTAGAAAGCATTTCAGAAATATTTGATTGGAGCAACCTGCGCTCTTATTATGATACAGCTCATGATTTGGCAATGAAGAGAAGAAAATAAAAATCGAAATTAATTATTCAGAAGGCCCCTTTTTAGGGGTTTTTTGTTTTACTATTTGATATTCTTATCATGTGGTCAACAAGTTTTCATACAATTCACGCCTGTTTTCTTTCGTTAGATATCCGACGAAAAAGGAACCAAACTATGGGATTTGCCGTACGTACTTCAAGATACTTTTTTAAGAATATTTTTTACCCTCAACTTTAAATGATGAATAAACAAAATAATGACACAATCAGTCGAACAAAATTTTTAAGGAAATTGGGATTAAATGGCGCAGCAATTTTTGCAGCTACCTATTGCGCTGGAGGGCTAAGTTCGTGTGTGAATGAAAGTGACACAGTGACACCCGACAATAATGGAACAATTGCCTTGGCCACAATAGACCTTACTGCCAGTAATTACACCAAGCTAAACACAAAAGGCAACTATGTGATTGTAAACAATATAGTAATCGCCAATACCAGTGATGGCCTTTTTGTTGCCGTACCACTTACCTGTAGTCATGAAGGCCAAAGAGAGGTAACTTATCGCACCAACGAGTTTTATTGTACAGCCCATGGAGCCCGCTTTAGTAATGCTGGCAAAGGATTGAATAATGATGGTAAAAACGGACTTAAACTATATACCGTTACACAGGTAGGCTCAATATTAACGATTACTTAAAAAAGATTGCTTAAAAACACTTATCTATTTGACGGTTGCATTATTATTGCAACCGTTTATATTTTAACCATATCAAAAAAATGAAATCAATTTTTACTACCGCCATATTGCTGTTCTCAGTTGCTATTTATGCTCAAGACGACCTAATGGATCAGCTAGATAAGGAAACAAAACCCGCCATTAACTATACTACAGCTACCTTTAAAGGCACAAGATTAATGAACGGACAAACCATTGAAACTATGGCTGCAAAGCATATGAATATGTGGATACAACATCGTTTTGGAAGGGTTAATTCTGGCTTTGAAGGCTTCTGGGGGCTTGATGAAAGCCGAGTAAGAATTGGATTTGACTATGGTTTAACTGATAATCTAATGATTGGGATTGGCAGGAGCTCGTTTCAAAAAACTGCTGATTATTTTGCGAAATACAAATTATTAAGACAGTCAAAAGGGACAAAATTCATGCCATTTACGGCAACCCTATTGGCTGGTGGAGCCATTAATGCCATGCCTACGGGCTATCCAACAGAGCTGGGTACTACCATGAAGTTCAATAACAATACGGAGCGTCAATCCTATTTCGGTCAATTGATTTTAGCCCGCAAATTCAACGAAAGTGTTTCACTTCAGTTGATGCCTACTTTTTTGCATAATAATAAAACCGAAAGCGCTGAGGTGGAAAACGACGTGATGGCTATGGGTATCGGTGGTCGTATAAAATTGAGCAAAAGAATCAGCTTGAACGCTGAGTATTATGCGGTTGTGAGAGACTATGAAAATGAGACCTATCCGTACAAAAATTCCTTGGCCGTTGGTGTGGATATTGAAACGGGTGGTCATGTATTTCAGCTACATTTTACCAATAGTAGAGGAATGATTGAAAAACAATTTATCACTGGAACAACCGGTGAATGGGGCAATGGCGACATTCATTATGGCTTTAATATTTCGAGAGTATTTAGCTTTGATCCCAAAACCAAAAAGAAAAAATAATTGATAATTTGAAAAAAATGAATCAAGAAATAACTCGAATCCTTAAAGCTTTAGAAGGTAACATCAATGGAAAGCCTTGGTTTGGAAATAATCTATTCCAGCAATTGGATGGAATCGATTCTAATTTGGCCACAATTGTCCCAGAAAAATTGAATCATTCGATTGCCGAAATAATCCACCATATGATGGCGTGGCGCAAGTTTGTCATTGAAAAACTCATTGGAAATGAAGCCTATGAAGTTTGGGAAACGGATTTGGATTGGGTAAAAATACCCTCTCATAATGAAAGTGAATGGCAAAATCTATTGGCAGCACTGGTTGAAAATCAAGAACTTTTAATGCAAACAATCTCAGATAAAGCAGAGGAATTATTGGAAACCAAAGTGGAAAGTCGAAATTATAATTTTCGTCTGATGCTTAATGGCATTATCCAGCATGATATTTATCATATTGGGCAAATTTCAATTGTAAGAAAACTCGTTTTATAAGATTATTCTCGCCAGCCAATAGGTAATTTGGAAGTTCGGCCGAAGCCCTCCTCACAGGCCCCCACAATATTAAATGGGTGTGGATTGGGTTGCCTCAATAAGGTAGTTAAAGGAGCTGTTTTGCCCTGCGCATTTTCACGTCCAATCCAATATTTTTGAATATCAGCACTGGCTACAGTAAATAAGCCCGCAATATCTTCTTTTGGATTATCGAGATTTTTAATATTACCAATCAGCGGAGCAGGAGGTACATCAGCCAAAGTGCCCGTGTTATAGGTTTGATCGTTAAAAATATTGAAATATCGAAACGCTTCTGGAGTAACATTCAACTGCCTGATTTCCAATAAGCTACCTTGATAGTTATAATACGGAATTTTAGCAATTAAATTCCCTTTTATGGTTTTACCATTTGATAAAACATCAGAATAGGTTTCAAAAGCTTCGTTTCTAAATATTTCTAAACAATATTTATTGCAATAGATATCATAGATGAAATTGATCCCGCAATAATTTTGCCTCTCCCATAAAATCCAAGTCCATACATAGTTATTTTTTTGTTGAGGATTATCCTGAAAATCGGCATAGATATAATTGGAGGGTAGTTTTTTCCCGTTGTATAGCTTTCCTTCCATTACAAAATCATCATAAATTTTATCCATTTTTGAAGGAGCTGTTAATGCTTGTACCGTCGATTCATAACGGTCACCTCCCTCTTTTTGGAAAACCAACTTGTAGGTATTATTGGGTAAAATTTTAAATTGATTAGGGAGAAAATATTGGCCTTTGTCTCTTTTGGTAAGCAGTATTTTTTCAGAATTATTTACCAATAATTCCACCTTCAGGCTGGGTATTTCTTCCGTATAAAACAAACCGTCTAAAGCTTTATTTTCAATAATTGTAATAGATTGCGAGGTATCTTTATCATTTAAAATACCATTCACAGCCAATATACTGGTGGTTGTGTTCAGGCTTAGTTCATAAGGTTCTTCACAGGAGAAAATCCCAATTACTATTCCAAAAATGAATAATTTAAAACGGTAATGCATCAAACTTATGATTAAGAATATAAATTTAGCTTGTATAGAAAAGTTTTTAGTAAATATTGATGAGCCATTTTTCTAAATTTTTACAATATAACAGTTTATCAATTAATAGAAGTCCCTCTTTATCAAGTGATTAATTTTGTAATATATTTCAAAAAATATAATTCTTAAAGATTAATTTGCATTATTTATCGAAATTTCTGTTTTTTATTCCTAAATTATCTGAAATATTATGCTTGGAATATTAAAAAGCCCCCCTCTAACCTATCCTTTTATGAAATTTTTAATTGCTCTTTTTCTCTTGATTTCTTATCAAACAATTTCACAAAATACGATTGAAGCACCAAAGCTTGAGTTTGTTTGCGAGCTTAAGGTAAAACTTAAACCCGCCATAATAGTGGGTGAGACCCCCAAAGGACTTCGTAGAATAATTCCGATCACTGGAGGCTCATTTGAGGGGCCCACTATAAAGGGCCAAATATTGGATGGGGGTGCTGACTGGCAAATAGTGAGAAAAGATGGTGTTGCTGAATTAGAAGCGCATTATCAAATTAAAACTGACGATGGGGTGATAATTTATGTAAAAAATGTAGGCATAAGAGTGGCTACTCCTGAAGTGGCCGGAAGAATCGGGAGAGGTGAACAAGTGCCTGCTTCCGAATATTATTTTAGAACTATCCCGAAGTTTGAAGCACCAGAAGGAAAGTATGCATGGATGAATAATACCATTTTTATTTGCACTGGCGAACGAAATCCTGATAATGTGTCCATCAAGGTTTGGAAAGTCCTTTAATCAAAAAAATAGATTCTTTTTATTGATGAAATCAAACACTTTTCTTATTTAAATTCCACACTAACCTCTTCTAAATTATTCTTTAAAAATATGAAAGAAAAAGCTCCTTGGATTGCCCTTCTTATCCTCACCCTAGCCAATATTTCTTCATTTATTGACAGGCAGATATTAAGCCTATTGGTAAAACCTATTAAAAGGGATTTACATCTATCAGACACCGAGGTGAGCCTGCTCATGGGCTTGAGCTTTGCCTTATTTTATACCTTTTTTGGTGTAATCATTGGCAGGTTGGCCGATCAAAAGAATCGAAGAAATATCATCATTATAGGAATAACGGTTTGGTCGGCAATGACCACTTTATGTGCAGGAGTAATGAGTTTTGGTCAATTTTTTTTAGCAAGACTGGGCGTGGGTGTGGGGGAGGCCACTTTAGCACCTTCCGCCTATTCAATGATTGCCGATATGTTTCCAAAGAAAAGGAGGGCCACGGCTTTGAGTTTATATTCGATGGGTATATTTTTAGGCTCTGGATTGGCCATGCTCATAGGATCAGGAATTGTTGCAAAAATGCCCACTGAAGGGATGACAACCGTTTTATTCTTTGGTGAAATATACCCATGGCAATCGATTTTTTTATATGTTGGCCTTCCCGGATTGGTCATCGCTTTGCTATTATTTTTCGTAAAAGAACCCACTCGAAAAAATGCATTGGAAGTCAATGGAGTAAGCCAAAAACTATCTCTTTCCGAATCTTTAAAAATTATTTTCAAGCATAAAAAGGCTTATCTATTAATGTGCTTTGCTACTGCCTTTGGTGCTTTGGTTAATTATGGCTGCATGGCTTGGATCCCAACCTTTATTTCCAGAACCTATGGCTGGGAAGTACCAAAGGCAGGTGCTTTATATGGTTTGATTTTGGTGATTTCATCCGCAGCTGGAGTGATATTTGGAGGCTGGTATGCGGATAAATTGGTAAAGGCTGGCAAAACAGATGGCCGATTACGGGTAGGTATAATCGGAGGATTTTTATACTTTTTTGCCTTTCTAATTCCTTTTTTACCAAAGGCTGAATATGTATTAATTGCCATCGCATTACCCTCATTTGGCCTCTCAGCCCCGTTTGGTGCCACCACAGCTGCTATTCAAGAAATTATGCCCAATCAAGTACGTGCACTGGCTTCCTCCATTTTTCTTTTTATTCTCAACTTAATTGGGATTGGTCTTGGACCAACTCTAGTCGCCGTTTTTACCGACTATTTGTTTAAAGACGAAAATATGATTCGGTATTCTATTTCGTTACTCTATTTTATTGGGGGTGGCATTAGTTTGATTTTAATTTTTATGGTACTGAAACCTTATCGTGAGGCAATTTCTAAATCTGAGTGGTAAATCAAAAACAATGTGTTCGCTCTAAAGTTGTACTAAATAACATTATCTATCAAACAATTGGCATTTGTCGAAAAAAAACGTTCAATGGTATATAGTTGATAAATAAATAGTGTATAAAATCTAATTTTGTTCAATAATAATTTAAATCTTCACAGCTATGATTAAGTTAATTATCTCCTTCCATGTAATATTGATTGCTTTTTTTCTCAATTTTTTCGATTTGAAAAAAGAAAAATCAACCAATATTTCTGAAATCACAATTTGCCATACCATCCCAGCTGATGGCATGAAACAGTTTGCATTAGACCCCGCTTTTCAGGCGTTGCATCCTTCCCCTTTAACCATTAACTATGTTGGTATTGGTGAAGAAATTACTTTCAAAACCAGCGATGGAATGGATGCCAAAGGGTATTTAGTGAAAGCAAAAAAGAAAAGTCAAAAATGGCTTTTTGTATACCAAGAATGGTGGGGCCTGAATGAGCATATTAGACATGAATCGGATGTTTTTTACAAAGATTTGGAAGGAGATGTGAATGTACTGGCTATTGACATGTACGATGGAAAGGTGACCGACAAGCCTCAAGAAGCAGGAAAACTGATGTCGGAAGTGAAAGAAGCTCGATTAGAAACCATAGTAAACGGTGCGATTGCTATGGCAGGCAAAAAAGCAAAAATTGCCAATGTGGGTTGGTGTTTTGGAGGGAGTTGGTCGTTGAGATCAGCATTACAAGGTGGTAAGCAAACTGTGGGTTCGGTAATGTATTATGGCATGCCTGTTAGAGAAGTAGAAAAGCTGAAAACGCTTAATAGTGATGTTTTAGGCCTATTTGCCACCGAAACTCGAATATCAAAAGAAGTAGTGGAAGAGTTTGCGGCGAATATGAAAACCGCTGGAAAATCATTAGAATATAAAATATTTAATGGAGTGCATGGCTTTGCCAATCCGAGTAACCCGAAATACGACGAAGCGCTTACCAAAGAAGCATACGGGATGGCCATTGGCTATTTAAAAAAGAAATTCAATTAATACTATCCATTTATTTTGCCCTTTTTGAGTAAGTAAAATTCAACCTTTAAAAAAATGATGAAGTTAATTTTAATATCACAGGCCTTATTGATGTTTTTTCTTGGACTTTTTGATTTGAATAAAATCGAAGAATCTTCTGAAATGACTATTTGTCAATCAAGTTCGATGTCCAAAATAAGTCAGTTTAGTTTGGTGAAAGGTAACCAATATGGCAACCATTACAATTCTCCTATTCAAATAGATTCTACCAATACTTATTCGATGCCTTTGTTGGCTAAAACCTCCTCTGGTGAAATCATGCTTTCATGGACTGAGAAAGACCTCACCGGTATGGTGTCTTTTTGTGTTGCTTTTTCAAAAGACAATGGGAAAACCTTCTCTGACAAGAAAACCATATATAGTGGAACGGGCATTGGAAATAGTCGCATGATGCGAGCAAAAGTACTTTCCAAAAAAGACGGTAGCTTAGTGGCTATTTTTTCGAATCGTGGGGAGCCGGCACCAAGTGCCAGTCAATCTGGGAGAGGCGGTGGCCGTTCGTCTAATATTGTTTATTGTATTTCAAAAGATGGTGGCAAAAGTTGGACAAGCCCACTTTCGGTAGATTCAGATCCGAAACAAGGTATAGTAAGGGGCTTTTTTGATGCAATAGTAATGTCAAATGACGAGATTGCCATTACTTATTTGAAAGATGTGGCCAATAGCACCAAACATGAAGAACGAGATTTACGATTAGTAACCTCAAAAAATGGAGCATTTCAACCCGAAAGATTAATCGATGCGGTGGTTTGTGATTGCTGCCCGATTAACCTACTAATTGATGCAAATGGTGCTTTAAATGTGATTTATCGTGATAATAATGACGATACTCGTGACATGGCCAAAATGATTTCGACTGACAATGCGGCCACTTTCTCAAAGCCAGAAATTGTACACAATGATGGCTGGAAAATAATGGGTTGCCCTCATAGCGGAGCCGTTTCGAGTATAGCTGGCAAAAGTGCTTTAGTGGCTTACTATTCCGGTGCAGAAAAAGAAGCTGGGGTAAGATTGGTAACCCGTGAAGGTAAAAAGCTTTTGGTATTGAACGATGCATCTGCCAAAAATCCTGCCCTAATTGAGATGCCCAAATCAAATATAATGGTATGGGAGCAAAATGAAGGGGATGTTTCAAAAATTGCTTTTAGGAAAATCAACAACAATCTAGTTTCTGAAACCAGCTGGATTGATGGCTCGAACAATGCAACCAACCCGACTGCATTAAGCATTGGTAATCAGATTCTTTTGGCTTACGAAGTAAAACAAGCCAATAAAAGAAACACTTTAAAAATAAGTACAGAAAATTTATAAGTTAAATTTTTTAAAGTCTATTAGTCTGCTTTGTATAAAATCAATATCTTTAAATAATAGTCTTCAACTCTAAATCTATCTAACAATGTTAAAAAAAATCTTAATTGGCCTTTTGGTAGTGCTCATTTTTATTCAATTTATCAAACCAGAGCGAAATCTTTCTGACGACAATACCTACCATATCTCGACAAAATATGCGGTGCCTGAGGAGGTAAATAATATTCTGAAAGTAGCTTGCAATGACTGTCATACTAACAAAACTGAATATCCTTGGTATGCTAATATTCAACCTGTTGCTTGGTTTTTGGATCATCATGTGGTGGATGGTAAGCGACATTACAACTTATCAAACTATACCAAACTACCTATTGCGGTTCAAAATCATAAGTTTGAGGAAACTGTAGAAATGTTGGAAGAAAAAGAAATGCCTTTGGAATCCTATACTTATTTGGGGCTTCACCCAGAAGCAAAATTGTCTGATGAACAACGCCAAATATTAATCAGTTGGGCAAAAGCGCAAATGGATACCTTGAAAGCCAATTATCCGGCTGATAGCCTGAAAATGAAACCTCGAAAAGGGAGTCCTCCAAAAAGCTAATCCCTTATTTAAAAGCTAATTCAATATTTTCGATAATTCTTAAAATCCATCCCGATAGTAGTTGGGATGGATTTTGCGCAAAAAAGGTAGTTGATTTAAATTTTGCATAAATAGAATATATATTCCTAATAATCAATTCATTATAAAAATACTATGTCCTCAAAATCTGATTTTAGAGCCGACCATGTTGGCAGTTTATTAAGAACACCCGCTGTGAAAGAAAACCGTTTGAAATGGAAAGCGGGCCAAATTCCAGCAGAAGAGTTGCGAGCAATTGAAGATATTGCCATTGCTGAAACAGTGAAAAAGTTGGAGTCAACTGGAATGAAAGCGATTACTGATGGCGAGTTTCGTCGTGACTATTTCCATCTCGATTTTCTGAAAGAGCTGGCTGGCGTAACTGTGACTGGGGGTATTGAAGCCAATCCCAATGCCAAGGTGGCAGAGGACGGATTTACCCCACCCGTTTTAAGTGTAACCGGTAAGTTGCAACACGTAAAAGATATTCAGGTAGCCGATTTTAACTATCTGAAAACAGTGGTTACTCAAACACCCAAAGTATCCATTCCTTCGCCAACAATGATTCATTTTAGAGGGGGTCGCAAATCCATCGATATTAACTCATATCCTGATATGGATGAGTTTTTTGAGGATTTAGCCAACGCTTATAAGCTGGAAATCAACCATTTATATGAAAATGGTCTGCGCTATTTACAACTTGATGATACTAATTTGGCCTATCTTTGCGACCCTAAAATGAGAGCAGCAGCTAGTGCAAGAGGGGAAGACCCCAATGAGTTGCCCCGCACTTATGCTGCACTTATCAACTCTGTAATCGACAATCGCCCCGCCGATTTGACAGTGGGTATTCATCTTTGCCGTGGCAACTATCGCAGCACATGGTTCGCCGAGGGGGGCTATGAACCCGTTGCTGAAATTTTGTTTAACGAAATCAATGTGGACCGCTATTTATTAGAATATGATGATGAGCGATCGGGTGATTTTGCTCCTTTGCGATTTGTTCCTGCTCATAAAAAAGTAGTTTTGGGCATTATTTCTTCCAAAAAGAAAGAGTTGGAACACATCGAGGATATGTGCCAACGAATAGACGAAGCCGCCAAGTATATGCCTTTGGAGCAGCTTTGCGTGAGCCCGCAATGTGGCTTTTCATCCACACACCATGGCAATGACCTCAGCCACGATGACCAGTGGCGAAAAATGGATTTAGTGGTAAGCACCGCTTTGAAAGTTTGGGGAGAGAGTTGAAATAAAAAGCTGGTTTTGGGAGAAAATTAAGTGGTAGTTTTGCTTTTTATGATGTATTTTTACAAACCTCTTAACTTTAATCCCACTATCTAATCGTCATGCCTTTTGTAAAAATGGACATTATTTAGCGGCTTCAAACCTTCTATACTCATGAAAAATATCCTATTTTTATTCCTTTTAAGCTTTTCAGGTTTTAGCCAAAGTCCTATTTCAAAAATTGATTCAGGCAGTCTAAATAATGCAAAATACCGAATCGTTTTCCCAGAAAATTGGAAAAATAAATTGGTGATGTACGCCCACGGCTATGAATTCATGAACTCCAAACCGCTCCAAAGCCAGAATCCTGAGTTTTTGAATCGGATGAGGCCCTTTTTGGAAAGAGGCTTTGCAGTGGCTGCATCCGACTATGCCTTTCAAGGCTTTGCTTTACCACAAGGGGTGGATGATACCGAAGCACTTCGCTCCTATTTTTTTGCAAAATACGGCAAACCAGACAGCACTTTTATGGTGGGGCATTCGATGGGTGGTGGTATATCATTAGCCACCATCGAAAATTTTGGTGAAAATTATCAAGGTGCTTTGCCACTATGCCCACTTGCAAGTCGGCCTTATTTGCAATGCCG
>JAZKGO010000243.1:0-1275 GCA_040385875.1 Bacteroidota bacterium | reverse complement strand
CGAGATTTGGCTCAAAAAGCCAACGGAAATCCTTTTGACAATACCAACACCGTTTATATTGGATTTCCTGATAATTTGGTCGTTAATCAAAAAGTTGAACGATTGGCCGCCACAGTAAATCCTGAAATAATATTTGGAAAATACGACCGAAACGGCAACATAAATAAGCCAGTTTTGGTGGTCCATACTATTTATGACCAATTGATTCCAGCTAGTTTTGCCGTGACTAATTTTGAAAATATGGTTCAAAAGCAATTGAAAACTGGTTTTTTATCCGTCAAATATACCAACGGTCAAGGCCATTGTAACTTCACACCGAAACAAACAGCGATTGCCTTTGATGAGTTGAGAAGTTGGGTAAAAACTGGTGTAAAAGCCAAAGCGGGGTATTTGGAATAAGCTGGAAAAGATTATGATAAATTTAGAAAAAATAATTGCGATTGACGTCCATACACATGCCGAAGTATCTTGTACTCAACCACACGATACTTTTAGACCTGAACTAGACGAAGCCTTTGCCAAATATTTCAAATCAGACAAACGCCCTACCATGCAGGAAACGGCCGATTTCTATCGGGATCAAAATATGGCTTTGATTATGTTTACAATAGATTCAGAACATGAAGTTGGCAAAAAGCGTATCCCTAACATTGAAGTGGCCGAATGTGCCCTCAAAAATGAGGATGTGATGATAGCCTTCGCCAGTATAGACCCACATAAGGGTCGCTTAGGGGCTCGAGAGGCTCGTGATTTAATTGAAAATTATGGCGTGAAAGGATTTAAATTTCACCCAACTGTACAGGGTTTTTATCCCAACGACCGCATGGCTTACCATTTATACGAGGTAATTGCGGAGTATAAATTGCCCATGCTCTTTCATTCGGGGCATTCGGGTTTCGGCTCTGGTGTGCGGGGAGGTGGTGGGTTGCGATTGGAGTATTCTAACCCCATGCATTTGGATGATGTGGCGATTGATTTTCCCGATTGTCCCCTTATAATCGCTCATCCAAGTTGGCCTTGGCAAGATGAAGCCCTTTCGGTAGCTATGCACAAGCCCAATGTTTATATCGATTTGAGTGGCTGGTCGCCCAAATATTTCCCTAAACAGCTGATCCAATATGCCAATACGATGCTCAAAGACCGAATGCTCTTCGGTACAGACTTCCCCTTAATTACCCCAGAAAGATGGCTCAAAGATTTTGAAGAGGCGGGCTTCAAAGAGGAAGTTAAGCCTTTGATTTTGAAACAAAATGCGATTCGAATGTTAGGATTGAA
>JAZKGO010000242.1:7173-8659 GCA_040385875.1 Bacteroidota bacterium | reverse complement strand
ATGCAAAATTGGTTTTACAAGTATAAATTATACCATATTCCATTCTGGATTGCCTACCATTTGCTGTGGATGATTTTATACATGAATGGAAATTTCAATGAAATGTCTCACTACCTTTTTGGTGGTGTTATTCCTGTAAAATTCATTGGCTATATTGTATTTCAAGCTTCCGCAGTTTACTTCAATTTGTACTACCTTATTCCCAAATTTTTATATGTTGGAAAATATAAAACCTATATTCTTTTAGTGATATGTACTATTGTGGTTTGCTCAGTTTTAATCACAAGTGGCTATTATTTAGCACCTTATATCACCAATATATCTTTTTTCGAATTATTTGGCAAAAAACCAGATCAATTTTTTAACCTTTTTGGTAATTCTGCTTTGCCTTCCACCATAGCCAGTATGACTTTAGCCATGAGCCTGAAATTGGGTAAAAACTGGCTTAATTCTGAGAAAAAACGCTTGGTTTTGGAAAAAGAAAACGTAGAAACGGAACTGAAATATTTGAAGTCGCAGATTAATCCTCATTTTCTTTTCAATACCATCAATTCCATTTTTGTCTTGATTCACAAAAACCCAGATTTGGCTTCTGAATCGCTGGCTTCGTTTTCAGAAATGCTTCGTTATCAGCTATATGAGTGTAATGAATCGGAAATTTCGTTAAGTAAAGACCTTCATTTTTTGGAGAATTTTATTGATTTAGAAACACTCCGGCTCAACGAAAATCAGACCGAATTGATTTTTGAAATCAATCACGAATCTGCCAAAAATTACAATATTGCTGCCTTTATGTTACTTCCTTTTGTGGAAAATGCTTTTAAACACGTTTCGAAAGGTAAAACTCAAAAGAATTTTATTAAATTGTACTTGGCTGTAAATGAGCAGAAAACGCTTGAAATGAGCATTGAAAACAGTAAAAGCATTGAAATGATTTTGGAGAATTCGGGCATTGGTTTGAAAAACGTGCAACGCAGATTAAACCTGATTTATCCAGAAAAACACAACTTGAAAATTGAATCAACGGAAAATACTTTTAAAATAGATTTGTCAATTAATTTATGAAGAATTTGCGATGCATAATTGTTGACGATGAACCCTTGGCAAGTGAAGGCTTGGCAAAATATGTGGAAGTGATTGATTATCTGGAACTTGTAGCCATTGCCGAAAACCCAATTGAACTTAACAAAATACTTGAAAATGAGCAGATTGACCTGATTTTTCTGGACATTCAGATGCCACACATGACAGGCTTGGAATTTCTGAAAATAAAAACAATTCTGCCAATGGTGATTCTCACAACGGCTTATCCCAACTATGCTTTGGAAGGTTTTGCCTTTGATGTGGTCGATTATTTATTGAAACCAATTACATTCAATCGGTTTTTCAAAGCCACCAATAAAGCCAAAGAATTGCATATTTTAAAAAATCAGAAGTCAGAAAATTCAATACAAAATTCAGAACCTAACTACCTGTTTATCAAGTG
>JAZKGO010000242.1:0-7073 GCA_040385875.1 Bacteroidota bacterium | reverse complement strand
GAAATAAATGCACTTTTTTCTGCAATAAAATTCCTTTGTTTTTCAGGCTGAACTTGTATTTGAAATATGATCTCAGACTCATTTCTTATCCTATTTCCAGTTTTCTCAAAATTCAAAATTGTTGCTTCGGCTTTTTGATCGGCACGATTATCAATCAATAATTTAGTAGAATTTTTCTTGCTTTTTAAAAGTAAAATCACGGCCAATAAAGTTAAACTAGTCGCTAACCATACCCAATTTTTTATTAAAAAAAACGAAGCCCAAATAAATAATATCATGCTTTGAAAATTGAAAATTAATAACTGATTGAGTTATTCAATTATTTTACACAAAGTAAGTTTCAATAAACAAATATGCCAAATCCGATTCATATGTGGCTTTTAAGAGAAAGGGAACGGAACTAAGAGAGATTGAGTAGCTGAAATACCTCCTCTTTTTTGCGTCTGGAAATCTCCACATTGGAGCCATCGCTCAAAATAATATGATCATGATCGCTGCTAATGCGACTGATATGTTTTGAATTGATTAGATGCGATTTATGCGATCGAATGAAATTGAAACCTTGTAGCATGTCCTCAAAATGTTTTAAAGTTTTGCTAGCCACAAAAGGTTTTTTATCTACTAAATGTATATGGGTATAACTCGAGTCTGCCTCCATTCTTACCACTTCTTCCACCGAAAAAAAGAAAACGCCTTGAGTAGTTGGCACGGCTATTTTGAAATCTTTTATGTCTTTTTTCTCAATATTTTTTACCAAATTACCATACAATTCTTTCTTTTGGGCTTCAGTTTGGCGCTTTTCCAAATGCCGATCCACCGCCAAAACTAATTCATCAGGATCCACAGGTTTAAGCAAATAATCCAAAGCACTGAATTTTATGGCTTGAATGGCATATTGGTTGTATGCGGTGGTGAAAATCACATCAAATTTTGGATTAGCGATACTCGTAAGAAAATCAAAACCATTTTTGTGAGGCATTTCCACATCCAAAAAAACGATATTTGGCTCATATTCTGTTAAAATTTCATGTGCTTGATTTACAGAATCGGCTTGTTTAATTTCAGAAATGGTGGGCACAAAATTCACCAAATAATGTTGCAAAATATTTCTTGCTTTCAATTCATCGTCGATAATTAGGGCTTTTAACATTTTCGTTTTCAGTTAATTAATTCGGTAGATAATTCTATTTTTATGGTTGTTCCAACAGCATTTCCAGCAGAATCTTTTTTGTCAATTATCTGTAAATGAGAGGCATAACCTTGCTTTTGCAACACATCAAGCCTATCTTTTGTAATAGCCAAGCCTTTAGACTCATGGTGTTTGGCTTTGCTTTGTTCGGCTCTCAATTCACTGGATTTTTGCCGCCCGATTCCATTATCTTCCACTATGCATTCAAATATTTCATCTGATTTTTGTTTGAATGCAATAATCAGTTTTCGCTCGCCAATTTTATGCATTAATCCGTGCCAAATAGCATTTTCAACATAAGGTTGTAACAACATCGATGGCATTAGTATCTCATTGGTATCTAGCTCCCTATCAATAGAAATTGTGTATTCAAAACTGTTTTCAAACCTCATTTGCTCCAGATCCAAATAAAGCTTCAAAACATCAATTTCTTCTTCAATTGAAATGAGTTTTTTGCTCGAATTATTCAAAATCATTCTGAAAAGTTTTGAAAATTTATTCAAGTATTTGCTGGCTTCGCCGTATTTTTCGGTAACAATACATTCCTGAATGCTATTGAGGCAATTGAAAACAAAATGTGGATTCATTTGTGCCCTTAAGGCCATTAATTGGCTTTCGGCGAGCAATTTATTTATTTCCAACATTTTTATTTCATTGTCTTTTACGGCGGCTTCGGCAATAGCTTCGGCTATTTTATTGGCCGAAATGGCGGCAATTGTATTGAGTGCTTTTAGATGTTCTGCCGAAAAAAAGTTTTTAGAAACATGCTCCGAATCAATCACGCCAATCACTTTATTATTGTGAATAATTGGCACGGCAAGCTCCGAATACCGAAATTCATCGTCAACAATATATCTACTATCTTTTGAAGTATCGGCAATTAATAACGGCTTGGCTGATTGAGCAACAGCACCCACAATTCCATACCCAATATCAATTTCAATCGGGTTTTTAATTTCAAGTCCTTTAGGGTTTTTTGGTCCAAAAGCTGCTCTTTGAACTAATGTACCTTTCTCATTATCAATCAAATACACCACACAATCTTCGAAATGGAGTTGCGAAATACAATTTCTTGCAATGTCCCAACAGATTTCGTTTACAGAATTTTGCCCATAAACCGAATTGGCAAAATAATCGATGGTTTCGTCAATATTTTTTTTCTGTTTTCTCTTTTTATCAATCAAATAAATTTGCCAAAAAATCAAGCCAAATGCAATTGAAATTAAGCTCAAAAACCACCAAGTTTTCCAAAAGGGGGGTAAAATATTTATTTCAATTTTTGTTGGATTTTTCAACCAAAACCCGTTTTCATCAGTACTTTTTACAAAAAAACATATTGACCGTTGGGCACATTGGTATAGGAAGCTACCTGTCGACGTTCGTTATAGACCCAATTTTTGTCAAATCCATCCAACTTATAGGCATATTTTAGCGAGGGAATTTCATTATGATTCAACACCGAATATTGAATAGAAAAAAAATTTTGGTTGTATTTCAAATTTAAAATTGGCTGAACTGAGGAATAAGGAATTTCTTTTTCAAAAACTTTAATTCCAGAAATTATGGGTAAAATTGATGGCGATTTCGTGCCAATTTGATTGAGATTTATTACTGCTATTTTGTTTACAGTGCTTGCAAACAGTTTGTCATTTTTAATTAAAAGGCTTCCTGTTAAGTCACGGATTGGGTTGCCCATATCTATATTTAGTTTAGAAACTGTTTTATTAGTTGGGTTCAGATATTGCATACCTTCGCTATTAGCAGCCCAAATTCTACCATATTTATCAAAAGAAATTTTATTTATATAATTGGTATTCAACCCGTTAGCAACAGTGATTGAGTCAAGTAAATTCCCATTTTGATCAATTTTCAATATGCCTCTTTGAATAGTGGCTAACCAAATATTATTGTTTTCATCGCTGATAATATTCATTACGGTTGCATCGCCGCCCAAATTGGCTTTTTTAAAAGTTTTGCTTTTATTATCATAAATTATTATGCCTCCATCTCCATTATTAATCCAAATTTTGCCGTCGCTATTTTCAAATGCACAAAGGCTGTTGGTTAATGCTGCCGAAGTATTAACACTTTTTCTTGTCACTTCTTCAATTCTAACAGTCTCGTTTTTAGCAGGATCAAATCTATAAACCGCATCCGCCCATCCAGAAAACCAAATCATTCCTTGTTTGTCATGCAAAATCCATATTACAGAAATATTTTCTAGAAAATGCCCAATTGCATAGTTTTTGAAAGCTCTGAAAGTTTTAGATTTTGGGTTAAAAATTTTGATACCATTCCCCGTTCCACACCACCATTCGCCATTAATAAACTTCATTTCAAAAATTCGATTGGGTTTCAATTTTTTTGCATCCAATGCATATCGAATGGTTTTGCCGTCGGCAGGATTGAATAAATAAAGGCCGTCGTCTTTACAGGCCCAAATCTGATTATTATCCGCCTCAAATAAATCATTAATCATGTATTCTACCTTTTCATTATTCAATAAATTGGCAGGCAAAGTGTAATTGTTTTCGAGATAACTATTACTGGCTAATTTGCTCACACCGTTTTGGCCAGCAATCCAAAGGTTATTTTCGCTGTCTTCAAAAATGCTGTAAAAAAAAATATTGCAAATTCTGTAATTTTCTGGCGATCCTTCGGGGAAATTTAAGACTTTGCCATTGGGCTCAAGCATCTGTATTTTGCTATGATAGCTTTGCAACCAAAGCCTATTTTTTGAATCACAGTACATGCCATAATTTCGGCCAGCAATTCCTTTTTTAATAATTTTTAGCTCTTTTGTTTTAAAATTATAGTGCTGTAAATTATGGCTTTCGTTGGAAATGTAAATATTATTTTCGGCATCTAAACATAAAGAGTATATAGTCTGTGGCTCCAAAAATGGAAGTTTTTCCGGATTGTTGTTCCTTGACCAGACCACTCCTGTTTTAAAATTCAGAAAATATAAACCATTTAATGTACTCACCCACAGTCCATTACGATATTTATCGAAAGTTGTTCCAGCACCAATAATGCTTTCACCAATTAACATTTTGGCATTTTTGTATCGGTCAATAATAGAAATGGCTTGGTTATTTTTCAGAATAAAAATTCCATTAATCGTGGTTGTAAAAACGTTTTTTTCTGAGTCTAAAAAAATCTTATCGATTTGAAAGGGCTTTTGGAGTTTTTTCCCATTTTCAAAAAAGAGAATTGGTGTAAATATTTCCGAAGTTTTATTAAATAGAAAAAGCCCCTTTTGCGTACCAACATAAATAGTTGATTCGCTGTGATTTAGCAGGTTTGTTACAAAAATATTTTCTGTCGAAACAGTATTTTTATTGATTTTGTTGAATATTTTGAAATTGTTCCCATCGTACCGATTTAGGCCTTTCGAAGTGCCAAACCACATAAAACCTTCTTTGTCTTTTAGCGAGCAAATGACCTCATTGGCCGAAAGACCATCTTTTTTTTGAAAATTGGTAAAAATATATTGTCCAAAACAGAGTGCTTTTGATCCGATAAAAAATATTAAAAACAACAGTAAGTTTCTCAAAATGAAGCGATTGATAAATAGGTTACCAAATTAATCATAAATATTTAGCCAACCGAAAAAAAGGTTACTGAGTTTGCAAATGGTCACTTTGCTAAAGTAAACGGCAAGCCAAAGCTACGTTGTACCGATTATTTTCCCAAAATCACCTATCACAAAGTGCATTTTCACACAAAAAATATGAATTGCAATTTTGAGCCGTCATTAAAAAACAACTCAAATAATCAATTATAAAATCATGAAAAAACTTATTCTATTTATCGCAATTATTTTTTCTATTCAACTCAGTTTTGGCCAAAATGTTGGGATTGGCATTAACTCACCCAATGCTAGCGCATTGTTAGATTTGTATAGCACCAATAAAGGCGTGCTTTTTCCAAGAGTTTTTCTTGATGCCACAGTTGACAACAATTCCGTACCGAATCCAGCTCAATATTTAATCGTTTACAACACTAATGCAGCGATGACAGGCGGCAAAGGGCTTTTTCAAAATACTGGCACAAATGTTTCAGCTAATTGGACCAAAGTGGGTGATTTGCAACTGCCATATTCAAGTGGAACTTCAACACCCGGTTATGCTTTTAATATTCAAAATTATGCGGCGGGATCTGGTGCCAATGCTATCGAAGGTTTTTCCCAAAATGCCATTGGCGTAAAAGGCTGGAGTGCGGCAGGTACAGGCGTATATGCCTATAGCACAACGGGTAACGCACTTGAAGTGAGTGGAAAACTGAAAATTGAGGGCGTAAATCAAACTGCAGCCCAAGGCAAAGTACTCACCAGCGATGCCAATGGAAATGCAACTTGGGAAGGTGCGGTGGCTTTTGCAAGCTATTATATACAACCTGATGGTGCAGCGGAAATATCACATAATGTAGAGAAAAAAGTAGCTTTTTATACTGAAGAATATGATTTAGGCAATAATTATAATAAGTCAAGCATATCACCGTATAGCACTTTTACTACACCAACAAATGGAATTTATCATTTTGATGTAAAAATTATCTGGCTTGATGGCCCAAGTTCAGGTTATTCTGATTTAGATTTAAGAGCAACTAAAAACGGCATTACTAAAAATATTATGAAGGATGCTTTAAAGTTTGATGGCACTTCATTTTTACAACATAATTTGAATTTAGATGTAAAACTTGAAGAAGGCACCCAAGTATATTTAATTATCAAACAAAGTTCTGGAGACACAATTGCCCTACTAAGAGCACCTGGTGCAATTTTTCCAGAAGAGAAATTCTGTTATTTCACTGGTAGGTTAGTTATTAAATTATAAAAAACTATAATCAAAGAACAATGAAAAGCATTTCATTAACAATCTCATTTATAGTATTTTACATAAATATTTTTGCTCAAATTGGTATAAACACTGACGGAGCAGCTCCCGATTCCAAAGCAATATTAGATGTAAGCAGCACTACAAAGGGAGTACTTTTCCCAAGAATGACGAGCGACCAACGCACCGCTCTTTCAACTACAATAGGGTTAACTGTTTTTGACATAAATACCAATTCATATTGGTTTTATAATGGAATTAGCTGGGTGGAAATGGTAGCCAATACAGATGTTTGGACCAAAAATGGAAACATTGCTTATTTTAAAAATTTAACAGGAAATGTAGGAATAGGAACTGACACACCAGATGTACCACTTGTGATAAGCAGTATAGGTGGCTCGGCAGGCCTAAAAGTAAAAGCGACAACTAATCACGCACAAATATCTATTGAATCGCAAAGTGGCGACGGAAGAGTATCATTTCTAAAACAGGGAGTACAGGCTTACACACTTGCAAGCCAAAATACTGGCGATTTTATATTGTATCAGTATCTGGGAATTGGTCCTGCTATTAAGGTAAAGAGTGGAAATGGTTATATCGGTCTAGGCCATGAATCTCCTTTGGAAAGATTAGATATTCATGGCAGAATGAGAATCAGACATTCTACTGGAGCAACGGCTGGCATTTGGTATGGCAATTCTGCCAACAGTATTTTGCCCACGGATGGAGCATTTTTGGGCTTGCAAAACGACCAAACGTTAGGCATTTATATGGGAAATAGTTGGAAAATGAGCTTCACTAATCTTGGAAATATGACTATTGCAGGCACATTATCCGAAAATAGCGATGAAAGATTGAAAACAAATTTCATAAAACTTACCAATCCAATAAAAGCAATTGAAAGCTTAAATGGTTATCATTACAATTGGATTGCTACCGACCGTGACCCAAAATTACAGACAGGCCTAATTGCCCAAGAAGTGGAAAAAACAATGCCAGAGTTAGTTTCAGAAAGCAGCGATGGCATTAAAAGTGTGAATTATTCT
>JAZKGO010000241.1:0-8591 GCA_040385875.1 Bacteroidota bacterium | reverse complement strand
TGTTTTTTCACAAAACTATGTCGATTTATTAAAAGTGAATGCCAGCACCACCCCTTCCAATACTTTTGATGGAAGTAGCTCAAAATCAAAGCTTAATGAAGTTTTGGTTGACCTTACCCTTCCTATAAAAATCAATGAAAAACTCTCTGTTCTTTCTGGTATAATCTATGAAAATATTCAAACCAAATTGTTTGCAGAAAGTGATATTAAAAAGTTTGGTTCTACAACTTTAAAATTGGGAATCAATAAGCAACTCAACGATAATTTAACTTTAACTGCCGTTTTATTGCCAAAAATTTCGTCGGATTATCAATCAATCGGTGGGGAAGATTTTCAGCTAGGTGCCATTGCTCTTTTTAGGATAAAAAAGCATGAAAATAAAAATTTCAAAGTGGGTTTATATGCGAATTCTGACCTATTTGGGCTATTTTTTGTACCAATGTTTGGCATGTATTATTTGAGCCCAACCAAAAAGTTTGAAACCACCATTTTACTTCCTCTGCAAGCTGACGCAAATTATAAAATTTCACCCTTTTTGAATATCGGGGCAAATTTTAACGGGCAAATTCGTTCATACCATCTTACTGATATAACCCCCTCAAATAAAAGCACTTATGTTGGCAGATCCACAAGCGAATTGTTTGGTTATTTGAAATTTAACCTCACAAAAAGCATAAGTATACAAACAAAAATTGGTCGATCTTTTGGCAGAACTTACGAAGTTTATGACAAAAACGATAAGGTTTCTTTTGGCCTTCCTGCCATTTTTATTGGTGATAAAAGGAATCAATTAAACACCAATTTTTCAGATGGATTGATATTTCAAACCGTTTTGCTTTACCGGTTGAGTTTGGATGGGAAATAAAATTTTGAATGAGATTTTCGCCACAGTGACGCCCGAGGTTGGTGTCCTCACCGCCATCTTTAATAAAAATAAACTTTTCAATATAAAAATATGGAAAAAGGAAACAAGAAAATCATAAATGCTTGGTGTTTGTACGACTGGGCGAACAGTGTCTATAATTTGGTGATTATTTCCACTATGTTTCCTGCTTATTATGAGGGAGTTACCAAAGGAGAAAATGGCAAAGGAATTGTACATTTTTTGGGATATAATTTTGTAAATACGGCATTATACAACTACGCTCTTGGAGTCGCATTTTTAGTGGTTGCATTTTTGTCGCCAATACTGTCATCTATTGCCGATTATAAAGGAAACAAAAGAATGTTTATGCGATTTTTCGCAACATTGGGCAGCATTTCATGTAGTATGTTGTTTTTCTTTAAAGCAGATAGCTTAGAAATTGGTATAGTGTTTATGATTTTTGCGTGTATTGGCTTTTGGGGAAGTATGGTGTTTTACAACTCCTATTTGCCAGAAATTGCCCTGCCCGAAGACCATGACCGTATAAGTGCACGTGGTTTTACTTTGGGTTATATTGGCAGTGTGATTTTACAATTAATTTGCTTTGTGATATTATTCAAAAAAGAGTGGTTTGGTCTCAATACCACAGGCGAATCACTCCGAATATCTTTTCTATTAGTGGGCATTTGGTGGTTAGGTTTTGCCCAATATCCGTTGGCTATTTTACCAATTTCACCCAGAAAGGAAAGAAAAGCAAAGCATAATGTATTGGCAAATGGATTTTATGAACTTAAAAAAGTATGGTTTCAAGTAATGGATATGCCAGTGCTCAAAAGGTTTTTGATTGCTTTCTTTTTTTACAATATGGGTGTGCAAACCGTCATGTTATCTGCCAGTTTATATGGCAAAAGCGAACTGGCAATACCAGTTAATAATCTGATTGCGGCTATTTTACTGATTCAATTGGTGGCCATACCTGGTGCCTTGTTGATGTCGAAATTAAGTTCAAAAATTGGTAACATACAAACCTTGATGATTGTGGTTACTTTTTGGATTGGGATTTGCTATTATGGTTATACAATCCCTCGTGGCGAGGTGAACCAATTTTATATTTTGGCCATTTGCGTGGGCTTTGTAATGGGCGGTATTCAGTCGTTAAGCAGAAGCACTTTTGCTAAATTAATGCCAGAAACAAAGGAAACAGCCTCCTTTTTTAGCTTTTATGATGTTACAGAAAAGATAGCAATTTTTATTGGGCTATTTGGTTTCGGCTTTATTACTGAGCTGTTTAATGGCTCACAACGCACTTCAGTACTTTCGTTGGCAGTGTTATTTGCCATTGGTTTAGTGCTTTTGTATAATACTTTGTTGGCTCAAAAAAGGGAAATGATTGTCTAAAATTTTGACTAAAAAAACTATGAAAAAGGCTATTGTTTTCTCCCGAGCAGTGTCTCCTTTTTCATAAAACTTCCCCCTCCTAAATAAACCTGCCTCCCCAAAATATGGGCAGGTAAGCTTATAAAGAGAAGTGAAAACCCCTTCCGTCATTCGCCTATGCCAGAATGCCACCTTCCCAATGGGAAGGATTTTAATTCTATTTACTCACTAACCCATCAATCAACATCATATTTTCATGATTATCATGCGAGGTGCCTAGTCTTTGTTTCAAATCCAAAAGTGCTTTGTTGGCTTCGGGGCTTTTTATTGCTCCAACTCTTTGAATCATATAGTTTAATAACTTTGGCATTTTTGCTTTTTCAGCTAGTTTTAAAGAACGGTCAATATCCACAACTGCCATTGGTTCAGCTGCATACCACAGCATTAATGGTAAATTATGATCGGTTTTGTCTTCTGATTTTTGTATCAAATTTTCCAAAATATTCCAGCGCATTTCGGGCGAAATTCTTTGTAAAGCCGCAGCCAAATACAACCGAACCAAAGCCGAAGTTTCTGTTTTTGAAAGACTTTCCATTTTAGCTAAAGCAGTTGCCGACACATTTTTATCCTCCGCCAAAAGTTGAATGGCCCAACCTCTCACATACTCATTTTCATTGGAAAATAAATCCGTTAAATCCGATTCGGATAAACCTTTGATGGCATGAAGTGTCCATAAAGCCCTCAATTTTCGAGTGGGATCGGGATTTTTAGTTAAAATCTCTTTCAAAGCTTCATTTACTTTTGCATTTCCACCCCTTTCTTGCAATAGCATTCTAGCCTGCCGCACGTACCATTCGTTGGGATTGAGCTGATAATTAACCAATTCCAAATCGGTAGCTTTTGACAAATCCACTTTTACAAATTTATCGCCCTCATGGGTAATTTTGAAAATCCGACCCATTATTTTGTCATGTACATCAGGATTGGGGCTATGACATTGGTTTTTGTCGTACCAATCGATTGCCCAAACAGAGCCGCTTGGGTCATATTTTAGGTTAAGCCATTGGCTCCAGCTGTCGTTCATCGCCAAAAAGTCTTTACGATGCGAAGCCATATAGCCTGATCCTGATCGAGTTAGTTGGTCGTTGTTTAATTTTGCCCCGTTAATATTATTCATAAAAATGGTATTGCGATATTCCTTTGGCCAAGTATCACCCCCCAAATAAATCATCGCACCTGCATGGGCATGGCCTCCCCCAGCTGCTGCTGAGCGGAAATTGCCCGCATGAGGACCCCGGTCACCCAAATAATGCACATGGTCGCCGATGGTTTTAATGTCGTCGAATGAATAAGGATTAAAATGCTTACCCGCCTGCCGCTGGTAACGAGCTCCCTGAATCACATGATACATATGCGGAATCACGCAAACGGTAATGAACGACTGACCATAATCATTAAAATCGATACCCCATGGATTGCTGCTGCCTTCCGCAAATATTTCGAACTCGTGTTTGGTGGGATGGTATCGCCAAACGCCACCATTTATTTTTTTGCGTTCATTATCTGGTGCTCCAATTTTACCCACATTAGAATGCGTGAAAACCCCATGCACCCCATACAGCCAGCCGTCTGGCCCCCAACGCAAATTATTCAAAACCTCATGCGTATCTTGTGTACCCCATCCATCCAAAAGTTTTTGAGATGGGCCAGTTGGTTTATCATTTTCAAAGTCGGCAGGAACGAACAATAAATAAGGGGCTGCCCCCAGCCAAACGCCACCCATGCCGAGTTCAATACCGCTCACCAAATTCAGATTTTCCATAAAAACCTTCCTTTTGTCGAGCGTACCATCGCCATCTGTGTCTTCAAATATCAAAATTCTGTCACGCCCTTGTCCCTCTGGTGCGGGTACAGGATAGGTGTGGCCTTCCACCACCCAAAGCCTTCCTCGTGCATCCAAAGTGAAACTAATTGGTTTTACAACGTCTGGTTCAGATGCTGCCAAGGTAATTTTAAATCCTTTTGGCAAGGTCATTGCCTTGGCTGCTTCCACACCAGAAAGGCCAGAATTGAGAACCGGATCCAACGGCGGCATTACGATAATATCTTTTACATTTAACTCATTTTCAAAATTGGGTCTGGTTGCATAAAACCTAAAATCATCAAAATTGATATGTGCCCATTTATCAGGGCCAATGTAAGGAATGGGCGAAATGCCTGTTTCATTATCGATTATTCGGATAAAAATATTTTTGTTTAAATAAGGTTTTAAATTGGCTACAACGGGTTGTAACGTGGCTCGTCCTTGACCCGTAGTAGTGAAAATCACTTTTTTTGTATCGGCTAAAACTAGTTCCACTCGGGTATCGGCCAATGCCCCTCCAGAAACTCTGAACGAGGCAAAAGATTGTGTAATCTTAAAAGTTGCGGAAGTTAATGTGCCTGTAAGTCTGTGATTTACAGTGCCTCCACTGCTCAAAAAATATTTACCCTCAAAACCGATATTCATGTCTTTTTCATGAATAGGAGATGGGTCGGAGCTGTAAAGTGGATTTGTAAAAGCATCACCAGTAGCTGTCCAATCCCTTATTTTACCACTTTCAAAATTTAGATTTAAAGCTTTACCATTTTTCATCGGCAATTTTCCAGCAATTGTTTTTGTGGAAATTTCACCAGCAACTACTTCCAATTTGCCAACCATTCCGGCAGCACGGTGGCCGGGTACTGTGCAATAATAAGTATCGTTATTTATCGCTTTGAATATTATGCTGGTTTTTGCCCCTTTCGCCAAAATGGTTTTACTTTTTACCCCCTGCTTTTCCAATGCAATATCGTGGGTCATTACCTCTCCATTGGTAATTGTGATGCGGATAGTATTTCCTTTTTTTACTTTTAAAGTGGGATTTCTTGCACCGTTTTTTGCAAAATAACCCAGCATAGTTGCCTCCAAAGCAAATTCTTGGTCAATTTTGGTGGTGTCTTGTAAAGTTCTTATTAGTAAAGGAAAAGCCTTAATTTGTGCATTTGGCATTAGGAAAATGACAAACAAAACAAGCAACAATAATCGAAAATTGTTCATAAAAATAAATAGTTTAGTAATTCTGAGGTAAAAGATTGATTTGGTTTAGGGTAATTCTTTAATAAAAATGTCCTTAAACGCCACTTGTGCCATTCCGCCACCATGAATCTGGAAACCAATCAGGCCTGATTGTGGAATGGAAAGATCTGGTTCTGTATAATCCACCGTTTGGTGTCCATTGATATAGAGGCGAATACGTCGGTTTTCGGCCCTAACTTCATAGTCATTCCACTGATTAACTTTTATCCAAGTCAATATTTTGGCAGAATCGGGTTTTATGAGGGTTTTATTTCGCCGTGATTCATCGTACAGACTCGCCCAATATCCTTTGCCCCAATCGGCCTGATAGCCAATCATTTCATAGGCTGGATCTTTTTGTCTTATACTTCGAAATTGAATTCCCGAATTAATAAAACCTTTATCGCCAGTCAATTTGATTTTTAGTTTTAATATGAAATTGGCGTAGCTGCGGGTGGTGCATAGAAAGTCATTATGCGGAACAGTTTTCTCCAACGAGCCTCCCACTATTTCACCGCTTTCTATTCGCCAGGTATTGAGTGTATCACCTTCCCAACCTTTAAAGGTTTTGCCATCAAAAAGAGGAGTGTTTTCCTGGCTGGACTTTTTGATAAATCCTGGGAGAATAAGAAAAATTATGCAAGAAATGAGGGATAAATATTTCATTAAATTTAGGATAAAGAGGGATACAAAAAGTATAATTACTAATTAGCAAATTATAAATTAATTATTGCTTTTGCAAGCAAGGTTCATGGTACATAAGCCCAGTCTTTTTTAACCTTTTCACAAAAAAAACTGCTTTTTAGGAGCAGTTTTCATAATCAAAAGATAGTTATCGAATCATATGCATTGTCTATTTTACAAACTCATTAATTCCTTAAATCGGATGGCTTGCCTTCTTGAAATCTCAATTTTCTCATTATGACCAGCTATGGTTACCTGTAAGCCCCCAGAAAACCAAGGCTCAATTTTATCGATAAATTGTAAATTAATGATATGTTTGCGATTAGCTCTAAAATACGTTTTTGGGTCGAGGCGATCCTCCAGGGCATTCAATGATTTCAGAACCAACGGTTTCTGGTCATCAAAATAAAGCCGAACATAATTACCAATTGATTCAAAAACTCGTACTTTGCCTAATCGAACAAACCAGCATTTCTCGCCATCTTTTACAAATACCTGGTCAGATTCTCCCAACAGTTTTACCCCTTCTTTTTCCGCTATGCGTTTTTCATTTTGGCTATTTATCTCATTTTCAACCTTTTGTATTGCTTCAGAAAGTCGGTGTAACTCAATTGGTTTTAACAAATAATCGAGTGCGTTAAACTCAAAAGCCTTGATGGCATATTCATCATAGGCCGTGGTAAATATCACATCAGGCACTTCGTTTTCCAGTGATGATAATAAATCAAAACCTGTTTTACCCGGCATTTGAATATCCAGAAATAATAGATCAGGCTTTAACTCATCAATCATAATGATGGCTTCGTCGGCATTAGAGGCCTCGCCCACGATATTCACTTTCGGAAAATTTTCCAATAATCTCTTCAGTTCGTTTCTTGCTAAACGCTCGTCGTCAATTATTAATGCTTTCATCTTTTGTACATTTATTTTATATTGTTATTTTTTCTCATTTAAGCCACCCACTGCTTTTTTTAATAAAGTATTAGCCATTTTACCAAAGGGAAAACTCTCCTCTTTCTCAGTTGAAAATGGGATAATGATATTGGCTGTTACTACTTCCTTATTGGTTTGGGTAATGGTAAATTTTGCCTCCTCGCCAAAAAGTAGATTCAGCCTTTGGGCCGTATTTTCCAGCCCAAAACCTCCTGAATCAGTCGAATTCAAATGCCCGGTATTGCTGATATTGATCAAGAGCCTATTATTTTCAATAGCTGTTTCCAGTTTTACAAAGCCACCTTTTATGGGTTTTGAGACCCCATGTTTGATAGCATTTTCTATTAAAGTTTGCAGAAGCATGGGTGGAATCTGCACGGTCAAAGAATCAGGGGATATATTTTTTTCCACTAAAAGTCGTTCCTCATATCTTATTTTTTCGAGTGCCAAATAGTCGTCGACTGTGCGCAATTCTTCTGATAATGACACCGTTTTTCGGCGGTCGGCCAAGAGTGAGCTCCTCAAAATATTGGAAAGTTGGGTAATCCCTTTTTGAGCCTTGGAGGGATCTTCCAATATCAATGCTCGGATGCTATTGAGTGCATTAAACATAAAATGTGGATTCATTTGGGCTCTCAACACCTTTGATTCCGTTTCACGAATAGATGATTCAAGCCTTACCTTCTCCACTTCCATTTCGCTTTTACGCTCAAAATAATGATAGGAATAATAGAAAACTGCCCAAAACATCAACGGCTTACCCCAATATAAGAGGTATTGGACAATCATCAACAATGAAATATCTTTTTCGATTAAATCTTCTAAGGCGTTGAAATCCAAGGGGATATTTACCAATGAGATAATGCCGGCCATAATCACTACTGCCGAAATAATTCTTGTTACAGCTAGATTAATTGGCAACTCCACCCAATGATATTTTTTGATGATCGCCCTCAATTTATGCGTCAGGAATACACAAAGTACTACATTGATAATCGTGCTTTGTATCCAAAATTTATCTGCGCCAAATTCGGCGGAATAAAAAATCGCTTCATTGATGATCCAAGTTGACCAGCCAAGTATCTGACATATCCAATAAAGCCTCTTTTTTGTCATCTGTTTTTTTATTTGCAAATTATTTCTTTCAAAATACTTTCAAAAATACATTATCCACCTTCCCTTACTTTGCAACATTCTATTAAAGTAATTCAAATTTGAATCTTAGCCGCCTTATTTGGGATTAATGGCCTTAAATACTGATTATTGGGTATTTTTCGATACTTCTAAATGACTGGTATCATTATATTTGGTGAGTTCAAAAGTATTGGTTTGGTAATCATAATTCAACACATAAAGGCATAGATTGGTATGGTCAAACTGATCCATTTTTGATAAATCGTTGTGGATAATTTTGGAAAGCAAGATTTTCAAAGCTCTTCCATGCATGGCAATCAAAATAGTATTTTCATTTTTTTTGCTCAATAATAAATCCAAAAACTCTGCTTGCCGTTCAGCCACTTCTTCAGGGCTTTCTCCCTCTTCAAATTTCAAATTTGTGTGTCCTTCAGCCCATTTTTTGGTGATTTTTGCAAAATGAAAATTGTCATCCTCATCAGGAATTTTACCTTCCCGCTT
>JAZKGO010000240.1:0-3234 GCA_040385875.1 Bacteroidota bacterium | reverse complement strand
AGCCGATTGCCATAAAAATTTCTCCTGCCATTTTAAGTTCAAATTAAATCCTATCCGATTGGTTAGCTTGGGGTTTGAGACTGAAAAATTAACCATCCAATTGGGTGTATTGAATGCCTCTTCCAAACCATCATTATTGGCTTTACGATTTAAATAGGCATAAGAAGTATTTCCTGAAACGATGAAATCTTTATAAAATCTATATCTCAAGCCCAAACTTGACCCGTAATTAAATACAGTCGTTTTGGAGTTAGTCCATAATCGATACCTTTGATTTTTCGTTCGATCATTAAATGCAAATGCAATAGAATCAGGATTCAGGCTTTTAGTAAGTGGCAAGTTGGTTTCAACCTGAGCCATGAAATTTTGATACTGATTGTAATAAAAATCAACATCAAGAAACAGACGTTTGTCAAAGAAAAGCCCTTTATATCCTATTTCTAGGCTATTTACCAATTCGGGTCGTAGGTAGCTGTAATCATTTTTCTTAAGAAGTGCTTCATTTTTAATGACGGCGTGGGCGGTTGTTAAACCATTTTTATTCACATCATTGGTAATAGCAGCTTGAAAAGCATCAATTGAAGTTTTGAAATAGGAGTTTTCAAAAATGCCTTTTGACATAATTGGCAGACCACCAACACGCTTCACGCCACCACTATTCACATTCGAAAAAGCCTCAAAAAGACTTGGAAATCTATATGCATTCTGATAGGAAATTCTAATATTATGGTAGTCGGTTGGTGAATAAACGGTGGCTAATCTTGGATTCCACTTCAAATTAAAATACTGATTTTTATCAGCTCTTATGGATCCATTTAATTTAAGTTTCTCTCCCAAAAGCAATTTGGTTAATTGTATAAAACCCCCTGTTTTGCTATAAGTTAGGTTTTTGCCTGCATCACTAGGGTTGATAAAATAATTTCCATCTGGGAATACCTCAAAAGTTCTAAAATCTGCTCCTGCTAAAACAGTCAAGCCCCATTTTTCTCTCCAATTCTTCAACCATTGCTTTGTGATATCTACCTGAAATTCAGCATGATACAACCATGATTTAACTCTTAAAGCTGCCCCAATATCCCAATTATTAATATTCGCCAATTTTTTAGAGATAGCCTCGAATTCCGCTCCTTGCGGTTGAGGTCGACCTTTATCTGCTTCATTTCTAGCCATTTGCAAAGCTTGACTCACAACCGACCCACCTTTAATACTGGCATTAAATTGAGTTGAAAAATCTGAAAACCATTTATCATCAGACTTAAAACTACGGTCAATATTTTCGGCCATTGACCGAATATTATAAGAGTCTCCTGTATTTTCATGCGTTAAATAAGCCTTGACTTGAATTGAAGGTGATTTTAAGCTCATACTATGTTGGTCTATTTGATAATTATTCAGTCTAAATCGGTTGGTTCGTTGGTAAAGATTATCCAAAACACCGAATCGATAGGTATAAATAATTTCCCAATCTTTTTTGGGGCGTATAAACAAGGCAACATCACCTTTGATATTTTTAAGTGAAAAATCAGCAATATCTTTTTCAGAATACCCCGTTCGGGCTACTGAATAACGCTTTCCATCCAACGTTAAATTCCTTCTATTGGAGGATTCATTTCCATAAGTATTGATTCCATCATAGGCAGGGTTTTCGCCCCCAAATAGACTTAATGTTGCATTCCCATTGGGATTTAAGTCAGTATTATTATCCGAAATCCAGTCATAGCCTGTTAAATATTCAAAATTGACTTTAGTAGCTAAAATATTATTCCAAGCCTTAGCCCAACGAATATTGCTCTCGCTAAAAATGTGAGCTGAGGTATTACTACTATTAAAATGATTGGCCCCAGTTTTTTGCTGAAAGCTAAGCCCTTGATAGTCAAATGGGTTTTTTGTAAAAATATTCACCAACCCATTCAAGGCATTTAATCCATACAATGCTGATGCTGCTCCATGAAGTATTTCTACATGATCAATATCTAAATCTGTTGGTGCTAAAGCACTCCCAATTGGCGAACCGATATGAGGCGCTTGATTGTCCACACCGTCTACCAATTGCACAAACCGAACATTGGTTGGATTGGCAAATCCACGAGTATTGTATACTTTAAATCCCAAACTTGGAGTAAGCAACTGAACTCCTTTGATGTTTTCGAGGGCATCGTAAAAGGATGGAGAAGCAGAATTCTTGATAGTCCTATTATCCAACAAAGCAATACTGATGGGTGATTTAAATGCACTTTCTGGTGTTCTTGAAGCAGTAACCACTACCTCAGAAAGCTGACTAACAGTATCTTTAATAATGATTTGCTTAGTTATCTCTTGCGAAAAAATAGTTGAACTAGATAAGGCCAGTATGAGCAAAAAAATTAAATTCATCAATACGTTATATTTTTACAAATATAACGATAACTACTTTTATTTTACAAAAAAAGAAAGCCGTTTAAACAAATAATCGGGTATTTTCCTGATTCAAAAAATCATGAAACCTCTTTTGCAAGGCCAGGTATTCCTCAATGGCTTGGATGCCTTCATTGGTAACAGAGGCTCCTCCCCCACTTTTTCCACCGGTTTTAGTAATCACAAAAGGTTTTGAAGCTTGAGAATTCATAGAATTAATCAAATCCCATGCTCTTTTATAAGACATAGCCATCGCTTTAGCAGCTTTTGATATAGACCCCTCCTTAATAATCAATTGCAACAGTTGAATCCTACCCTTACCCAAAAACCGATCAGAGCCTGACCTATCCTCAATCCAAATTGCACCTGCAACCGTTACCTCAGTAGGCGTAAGAAGGAGATTTTTCATAGGTGAAAAAAGTTAATCCCAGAATTAATAATGTTCCAAATATAATTCATTAAAATCAAAATCGATTTCAGGCTAAACAATAATGAATATCGCATTTTAATAAGTAGAATTCAAAAAAAGCTGTAGAGCAGCAGCAAAGAATTGTAAATTGATGATACCTTTATTATCAAAAAACATTCATTTCTCTTTTATGAAATCTCTAAAGTACAACTTATTGACTTTTCTACTATGTCTATCTTTTATTTCATTTGCTCAAAAAAAGAAACTCAAGGTGATCGCTTTTTATACTGCCAAAAATGATTTGGCTCATATCAGTTTTGTGGGAGAGGCGAATAAATGGTTTCCTGAAATGGGTATAAAGCATCATTTCGGTTATGAAGCCACTGATAATTGGGAAAATCTGAACGATGAATTTCTTTCAAAATACCAAA
>JAZKGO010000239.1:0-5203 GCA_040385875.1 Bacteroidota bacterium | reverse complement strand
GGGTCAATTGAAGGTTCATTCGAGGTAATATTCACTAAATCAAAGCTACATAAAAATACTTCTTTGCCTTTAAGCTGAATAGTGGTGAACCAATTCTTATAAGCGACTTGCATATTTGTGATTTCATTGTCTCCTGCATAGGGATTGTGCGCTGCAATTAATATTTTGCCATCTTTTACTACTCCACGCCAAACTGGCAATTGGTTCAAAAACAAATCTCGTGCATTTTGAGTTTGAACCAACTCATAGTTCTCTTCGAAAAACGATTTATAAAGAGATAATCTATAGAGGCCATTAATAAAATATTCATAGGTCGTGAAATTAACAGTTTCTAAATTCACAAAACTATCCTCCCAAAGTACAAGTCCTTTAGCTCCTGCCAAAAAAGGGAAAATCGCCATTGCCTCCGCCTGAAAAGGTTTCACAAAACGGGGATATGGCAAACTGAAATCTTCATAGCGAAGCCAAGCAAAAGGAACGATGTCTTTTTTAGTCCATGATTTATTTGCTTCTATTTGGAATAGCATCTCAGCCAAATAGTTGCCTCCCCTAGCTTTAGGATTCGTTGCATAATCGGCTTGGATATAAATTGAAGGGCTCATAAAATCTAGTTGGCTATAAAATGAGCCCCCTAAATTATTAGTCAAAGTATCTTTCATTAAATAGGATAATCTTGACGGATTGGTTTGCCAATCTGGCCATTGATTGCCTTCGATATTGAGGCCTTGGTATCGAATTGGCACATCCCCATAGCTACTTATTGAATTGAATTTGGAAAGCAATCCATCATTTTTCATAAAATCAAGTGGCTCAGTATAAAGTTTAAGCATATCACGCTTATACCTTTCAACAAATTGATTATCAGTTAATTGAGAATACTCTTTTGGCACAAGCGGGTCATTTTTAATGCCTAAAATACTAAGATCAGTAGCGAGTTGGAACTGACCTTCCCAATGCCTTTCCACATCAATTATCAATAAATCAGCTGCAGGGGAACGACTCCCTTTTGTATCTGAAAAATGAGTGGCGTAGGCAAACATTTCACCTCTCCATTTGGCTCTATAGCCATTAATATCATTATTCCATGGGCTTCGAATTATCTGCCAAGGTTGTGGTTTGGGGAAGTTATAAGCCACCCCATAATAAATTAAAGCACGGTTTTTTACAGGTAAATTGACTGAATCAGGGCCTGAATAGCTAGATAAATGTGAAAAGCCGTGCTTGAGTGGTTGCCGGTTTTGATCCCCAAATCGAGGGCCATTATAAATAATTTTAAAAGGAAGACTGAATTCTGGAAACTTATCCCAACCAATAAATTTATTTTGACTTAAAGGGGTGGGTGTAAAAAGAAAATTAGAATTAGCTGGAGTACAATTTATTTGTCCAAAAACTGAATAACCTAAGGAATTTACTATCAATAAGACTAAAAATGATGCTATATATCTGCGCATTATTATTTTCTATTTTTTATACAAAGTTAAAATTTATAGCTTTGCATTTCGTTTCCAAAAGCAGAGAGTTTCTCTTATCGATTTGAACCCGCATTTGATTATTCATTCACAACACTATGGTTATAACAAAAAAAAGTAAAATAAATTTTATCTTATTTTCGATGCTAATTGCATTTTTAGGAGCTTCGTCTTGTAAAACTAAGACAACAATCGATCCTACAGAAACAAAAACGGAGCTGCTTATTAAAAATATTTGGGTTATCGACCAATTTACAACTCTGGATAATTCAATTATTCAAGAGGCTAAGTTGAACGTGAACTCTAAACTATTGTTCTTTTTGGAATTTGAATTCAGGGCCAATAATCAGGTAAGAGCTATCGATAAGGTTTCAAAACAAGTTTTCAATGGTGGTACTTGGGAGCTCACTAATAATGAAAAAAACCTCCTGATTGATATTCCAGGCCTTAAAGACGAGTTTATTTTGATAGAAATCACCAAAAACAAATTGGTATTAAGACCAAATGAAAAGGTTTTCCCAATAGTAGATAATAATACTGTGGTAAATATGGAGTTCAAGCCCACTATCTAGATTGACGAAATAGGTAAATTAAATGTGGTTAATTGAAAAATTATCATTCCAAATTTAATTTCTTTTACTCATTTCGTCTCTTATTTTGGCAGCTCTTTCATATTCTTCATGAATCAATGCCTCTTCCAACATTTTTTGCAGCTCGTCATTAGTTGATTCTCTCAATTGGTCAGAGAAATTTTTCTTTGGCCGCTCCTCAAAAACAATATCTTCCTCCTCTTCATCAGACAAATGCTCTTGATCTGCCTCAGAAGTCGTAATACCTGCTTCATCCAAAACCACTTCAGTAGTATAAATTGGCACTTCAAATCTTACTCCAACAGCAATAGCGTCTGATGGTCTAGCATCAATAATTATTTCTTTATGGCCATCTGAACAGACTATTTTTGCATAAAATATCCCTTCTTTTATATCCGTAATCTGAATTTCAACGACTGTGAAATTAAACTTTAAGGCAAATTGCTTAAACAGATCGTGAGTCATTGGTCTATTAGGCAATATTTTCTCAATTTCAATCGCAATAGCTTGCGCTTCAAACATCCCTATTATGATTGGCAATCTTCTATTCCCAAATTCTTCTCCTAAAACCAATGCAAATGAGCCCGCTTGAGCTTGTGAGGGTGATAGTCCTAATATTTCTAATTTTACTTTTTCCACAAAATTTACTTTCAGTTAATTTAATTATATGACAGATTACAAATATAAAACCCATTGACTTTATAAAAAAGGAAAGTCAATGGGTTTACAAATAATATTCAGAATTACAAAAAAATAAATCTAATTATTGGCCAAAACAGCTTTAGTTAATCTAGGTAAAATATCAAAAACATCGCCAACTATACCGTAATCTGCTGCTTTGAAAAAAGGAGCTTCGGGATCTTTATTAATTACCACAATCACTTTGGAAGAATTGACCCCAGCCAAATGCTGAATAGCTCCTGAAATGCCGCAAGCAATGTATAAATTAGGAGATACTTTAATTCCTGTTTGTCCTACATGCTCGTGATGAGGCCTCCAGTCAAGGTCTGAAACAGGCTTAGAGCAGGCCGTAGCAGCTCCCAAGGCCTTGGCAAGGTCCTCCACAATTCCCCAGTTTTCTGGCCCTTTTAAGCCTCTCCCTGCTGAAACTACTAAATCAGCTTCAGGCAACGAAACTCCACCGCTTGCCTTGTGTGTGGCAATCAATTTTACCTCAAAATCTGAATCAGATAAATCTGGAGAGAAACTTAAAACTTCTGCTTGATTATTCGATTCCACAGGAATTACCGCATTCTTTTTGATAGTAATTACTTTAATCGGTGAAATCATTTCGGTATAAGCAAATGCTTTACCAGTATAGATACTCCTTTTTACTTTAAAACCATTGGAGGTGTCAGGCAAATCCACTGCATTCGCCACAATTGCGGCTTTAAATTTACCCCCTACTCTGGCAGCCACTGCATCGCCAAGGCTTGATTTAGCAAAAATAACCACTTCAACAGCTTCTTTTTCGACTATTTGTGAAATCACTTTTGAATAAGCCACAATCGTTTCTTGATTCAAACGTGTATCACTTACATGTTGCACTTTTTTTACTCCGTAGTTTCCCAAATTGGCTAATTCAGAACGATTAGCCTCACCCAATACAACCGCCTGAGCACTCGTATTCATTTTTTTAGCAAGCTCTGATCCATAAAAAACTGCTTCAATTGCCGATTTTTTCACTGAGCCATTATTCAATTCTACAAATATTAGTACTGACATAATTCTACTATTTTAAATTTTTATTAACTGATCAATTATCCTTAAATTACCTTTGCCTCTGTTTTTAAAAGCGTAATGAGTGTCTCAGCTTCTTCGACAGGAATCATTTTACAAGCTCCTTTAGGTGCTGGCAATTCATATAAACTCACTTTTGTAGTAGCTTGATGGGTAGCAGAAACAACTTTTAATGGTTTGGTTCTTGCAGTCATAATCCCTCTCATATTAGGGATTTTCCACTCGGCAATTGGTTCCTGACAACCTAAAATTAAGGGCAATTTAGCCTCTAAATCTTCTTTTCCTCCTTCGATTTCTCTAGACAACTTTGCATTCGCCCCGTCAATTTCCAATTTCATAACTGGCGAAAGCGATGGAATACCCAATAATTCGCCCACCAACCCATGCACGATGCCGCTATTAAAATCAATCGACTCTCGGCCCATCAATATCAAATCGTAATTTTCTTGTTTGGCAATTTCGGCTATTTCAGCCGCTACAAAATAAGAATCTGTTGGCTCCGCATCCACTCTGATGGCATCGTCAGCCCCAATAGCTAGGCATTTACGTATCATTGATTCTGATTCTGCTCCTCCTACGTTCAAAACGGTAACAGTGCCGCCCAATTGGTCACGTAACTCTACCGCTCTTGACAGGGCATAATCGTCATAAGGACCGCAGATATAGGTTACACCAGCTTTATTAAATTGAGTGTCGCCCTCAATAAAACTAATTTTCGAGGTGGTATCCGGCACATTTGAAACGCAAACTAATATTTTCATTTATAATATTTTAAATATATTTGTTAAATTAAAATCGAATCACACTGCAATATTAATGAAAAAATCAGAAAAATAGTATGCATGCATACTATTTTTACAAACGAATTAAAATTTCGCTAAATACCAATTGGGTAATCTTCTGAAAATGAACAATTTGATAAATGAGCTCCAAGTTTTTTATAACGAAGATCCAAGTGATCCATTCAATATTTATGGTTTGGCAATAGAATATTTAAAAAGTGATTGGGTAAAATCTAGGAAATATTTTGAAGAACTTTTATTGAATCACGAAGACTATATTGCTACTTATTATCATGCGGCAGCCTTATATTTGCAAATAAATGAATTAGAATTGGCAGAAAAAACCTATTTAAAAGGCATAGAAATAGCTAAAAGATTAGGTAAAGCCCATGCTTTAAATGAACTAAAGCGAGCCTACCAATCTTATTTAGAGGAAGAATTCGAATAAAAATCAGCATAAAATGAAAAATAATCTCAAAAAAATAGTTTCTGTTTTCTCATTCTTTCTTATTGGCTTTTTTGCAAAAAGCCAAACTTTAGAACGAGAACCTAAATTACAAATAGTGGAAGTTTCGTGTGGGCAATGCAATTTTGGCATGAAAGGTAATAGTTGTGATTTGGC
>JAZKGO010000238.1:0-3960 GCA_040385875.1 Bacteroidota bacterium | reverse complement strand
CGGTGGTGTTTTTGGAAGTATGTTGAGTACGCCAATTATCAATCCTCCACAATCAGGAATCTTAGGAATGCACAACATTATTGAGCGTCCAATTGCCGTAAACGGTAAAGTAGAAATTCACCCAATGATGTATGTAGCACTTTCTTATGATCACAGAATTATTGATGGTCGTGAGTCAGTTGGATTCTTAGTTGCTGTGAAAGAAGCTTTAGAAAATCCAATGGAATTATTGATGGATAATAATCCTAAAAAAGCTTTAGAACTATAGTTTTAAGGTTTTGGAAATATATGAGAGTCCTGTTTAGTTTTCTAAACAGGATTTTTTATTTCAGCAAATACAGATAATGGTTGTAATAATCCACAATCGCCTTTCCTTTCATTAAAATATCAGCGCCTATAATGCCATGAACCGGTTTTGCTTTGTGCTGAGTTAGCGCTTCATTTACATGAGACAAATCAAAAACAACAATCTCAAAATTTGAATCTTTCCACGAACCAAGCTGTAATTGATTTTTTAAAGCCAGTTGGGTAAACATTCCTGTTGCTCCTGCACCAGCGGCTTTCGTTTTGGATTTTTTTGCTTCCAATAAAAACAAATCAACACTTTCAAATCCTACACAACTGTTTGATGCTCCTGTGTCCAGAATAAAATTCCCTGAAACACCATTGATTTTTGCTTTTATCAAAAGATGTTGTGTTTTAGTAATTTTAAATTTTACTTTTTTGTAGTTTTCTTTTTTGAGAATATCGTGGAGGTTTTTCATTTATGCTGAATTTATTTCAGTAATTTATTTCTGTTATAAAGATACATGGAGTTATTGAAGGAATCCTACGAATCTTTTTAAAACCATTTTTTCGACAACTTTTATTCTTGTAATTTTGTACCCTTAAACTTTACACTTGGAGACAAATAGTACAATTACCGATACGCATACTCATTTATATTCAGAGGAATTTGATCAAGATAGAAACGAAATGATCCAGCGTGCCATTGATGCCGGTGTTTCTCGTTTTTTTATTCCCGCAATCGATTCTACCTGTACAGAATCGATGTATGAATTGGAGAAAAATCATCCTGAAAATGTTTTTTTGATGATGGGTTTGCACCCAACGTATGTAAAAGACAATTTTCTGGAGGAATTACAACATGTAGAAAACGAGCTTGCCAAAAGGAAATTCTATGCAGTTGGTGAAATAGGAATCGATTTGTATTGGGACAAAACCCATTTGCCACAGCAAGAAATCGCTTTCAAAAGGCAAATACAATTAGCAAAACAATACAAATTACCAATTGTGATTCACTGTCGGGAAGCTTTTGATGAAATCTTTGAAATTTTGGAGGAAGAAAAATCACCGGAATTATTTGGTATTTTCCATTGTTTCACAGGAACTTATGAGCAAGCTTTGCAAGCGATTTCGTATAACATGAAGTTGGGAATAGGCGGTGTGGTGACTTTTAAAAATGGAAAAATCGACCAGTTTCTGAACCAAATTGATTTAAAACACATAGTTCTGGAAACTGATTCTCCCTATTTAGCTCCAGTTCCTTTTCGAGGTAAAAGGAATGAAAGTAGTTATATTGTTAATGTAGTAGATAAGTTAGCGCAAATTTATAGCCTTTCGGCAAATGAAATTGCGACGATAACTACGGAGAATTCTAAAGCTATTTTTGGGATTTAAAGTAGAATTTACCTTATTTTGATATTTTTTTTGTTCATTTGCCCACACAAAAATTGAGAACCAAAATGCAGAGATTTGACGCTATTCGGCCATTTTATGATTCCGAAATAAACGAAGCACTTCAGAATGTTGTTAATCATCCCATGATGAAAGCATTGATGAATTTTACTTTCCCGGATGTTGCGGATGAAGTTTGGAAAGAACAACTTCGCAAAACGCATTCTATTCGTGATTTTCAGTGTAATTTCATTTACAAATCGGTACAAAAAGTACTCGAGAAAAGCTCTGAAGGATTGACCACTTCCGGTTTTGAAAACTTAGAACCCAATACTTCTTACTTATTTATATCCAATCATCGCGATATTCTTTTAGACACAACGTTGCTGAACACGGCTTTGTTTGAGCATGGTTTAGTGATGACTGCTTCAGCGATTGGAGATAATTTAGTCAAAAAAGCATTTTTGAATACATTAGCAAAACTGAACCGAAACTTTCTGGTACAACGTGGCTTAACGCCAAGGGAAATGCTGCAAAGTTCAAAGTTATTGTCTGAGTATATTGGAAATTTATTGCTGCATGAAAACCGCTCGGTTTGGATTGCACAACGTGAAGGAAGAACAAAAGACGGCAATGATGAGACCAATCCGGGTGTTTTGAAAATGCTTGGAATGGGTTCTGATGAAAAGAATTTGATGGATTATTTCAAGAAAATAAAAATTGTACCGGTTTCTATTTCGTACGAATACGATCCTACTGATGCTTTAAAAATGCCGCAATTGATGGCTGAAGCTAATAATGAAGTGTATATTAAAGAAAAAAATGAAGATTTCATGACAATTCTTAGCGGTGCTTTGGGACAAAAGAAAAGAATCCACATTCATGTGGGTAAGGTTTTAGACACTGAAATTGAAGCCATCAAAACTGAAAATGATAGTTCAAACAAGCAAATAGTAGCTTTGGCACAAGTAATTGATGATGCCATATTGAGCAATTATAAATTGTGGCCAACAAATTTCATTGCGTTTGATATTGTAAATAAGACCAACCGCTTTTCGCATTTGTATACCGAAAATGAAAAATCATTATTCGAACGCAGACTAGAAATGCGAATTGATCATGATAATCCGGTTGCTTTAGATGGTTTTCTGGCCATGTATGCCAATCCAGTTGTGAATAAATTAAAATACCACGATGTTGTATAAAGCCAAAATACTTTTAATCTATACCGGAGGAACCATCGGTATGAGAAAAGATTTTGAGACGGGAGCGCTCAAAGCTTTCAATTTTAGTAAATTATTACAGCGCATTCCAGAATTGAAACAATTGGATTGTGAGATAGAAACTATTTCTTTCGAAAATCCAATTGACTCGTCGAATATGAATCCTGAAAAATGGGCTAAAATGGCGGCCATTATTGAGGACAATTACCATTCGTTTGATGGTTTTGTCGTGCTTCATGGTTCTGACACGATGTCGTATTCGGCATCGGCATTGAGTTTTATGCTTGAAAATTTGTCGAAACCCGTGATTTTTACCGGATCTCAATTACCGATTGGGGATTTACGTACGGACGCCAAAGAAAACTTAATTACTGCTATTCAAATTGCGTCTTTGCGTAATAATGATGAACCAGTTATTAGCGAAGTATGCCTTTATTTTGAATACAAATTGTACCGAGGAAATAGAACTACAAAGATTAATGCGGAACATTTCAAAGCATTTACATCTCCAAATTATCCTGAATTGGTTGAATCAGGTGTGCATTTAAAATTGAATCCGGAATTGTTCTTGGCTAAAAGCCAAAATAAAGAATTCAAGGTTCATAAAAACTTAGATAACAATGTAGCGATTATAAAAATGTTTCCAGGGATTAGCGAAGCAGTTTTGGCAGCGATTTTTGATATTCCAAATCTCAAAGGGATTGTTTTAGAAACGTACGGAGCGGGAAATGCACCTACTGAAGATTGGTTTTTAAACTTATTAAAAAAAGCAATTAGTAGAGGTTTACATATTATCAACGTAACACAATGCTCCGGCGGAAGCGTGAGCATGGGACAGTATGAAACCAGTACAGGGATGAAAAAAATAGGGGTGATTTCTGGAAAAGACATCACAACCGAAGCTGCAATCACTAAATTAATGTATTTGTTAGGCCAAAAAATAGATCAAAAAGATTTCAAAACTATTTTTGAAACTGCTTTGCGAGGAGAAATAGCATAATAGTTCGATTTTACTTTTCTAACTCATTTTTTTTATTGTTATTTGCAACCTCAAATAAAA
>JAZKGO010000237.1:0-1937 GCA_040385875.1 Bacteroidota bacterium | reverse complement strand
AAAATATCTGTAGAATTAGAATTTGCACGTGAAAAATGCTCAGGAAATACCAAACAAGTAAAGCTAGGACTCAGAGAGGCTTTAATGACAAACTTAAATTGGTCGTTTGATTGGTCTCCAAATACAACTATTAATTCATCTTTATTTTGACAAAAGCATTCTGATAATACCTTACCCTTCAAAATTGAATTCAATCGAGGCGATAGATGGCTCAAAAAGTAAAAATTATTTTGCATAGGCAAATTTAGGAGATAGCTCATGACTTTTGAGGGAAATTCAAAACATTTTAAGCGGATTCATTTATTTTTTTGATTTGAACTAAAACCATTATATCTTAGTTAAATTGATTGAAAATTCAATATTTTATAAAAAAATTTCAAAAATTAGGCAATTAGAATATTGAAATTTATATTTTTGCATATTATAAAATAAACTATAGATGAAAAAAGTACTAATTGGTGAAGATAGTTCAGTTATTCAAAATCTTGCCAAAAAAATATTAGAGTTTCAAAATTTCGAAATTACTAGTGCAAAAAACGGAGAAGAAGTGCTAAAACTACTCCAAACAAAGGATTTTGATGTGATTTTATTAGATATCAACATGCCTGTAATGGATGGGATGGAATGTATAAAAACCATCAGAGCAATGAAAGATGAAAAATTAGCAAACATTCCTGTGATTGCAATTACTGGCAATGCTAGAAATTACACTAAAGAAGACTTTGACGAGGCAGGTTTTAACGAAATGCTAGCGAAGCCACTTAATTTTGATCAGCTAGTTTCTACCGTGAAAAGCTTAGTAGACTAATACGACTGCTTTGACGAGTCAAGTTCTTAATTTGAATTTAAAATAATTTATTACAGCAGCTTCTATTTATATTAATTACTGAGGTTTATCAATTACTTTTTGCCTCTTTTATTTCAAAAAAATAAATGAAAATCACATTTTTAGGAACAGGAACTTCGCAAGGGGTTCCTGTTATTGCTTGTACATGTGAGGTTTGCAAATCACTTGATTATCGAAATAAAAGGTTGAGGGTCTCAGTACATATCCAATATGGTTCTACGAGTGTTATTATTGATGCTGGCCCAGATTTTCGTCAACAGGTTTTACGAGAAAGCATTAATAGTCTAGATGCCATATTAATCACTCATGAACATAAAGACCATACAGCGGGTTTAGATGACATCAGAGCCTTCAATTTTAAGCAGGGTAAGTCGATGCCAATCTTCGCTTCCATTGAGGTTCAGCAGCAGCTTAAAAAGGAGTTTGGATATGTGTTTTCTGAAAAAAAATATCCCGGTATTCCTCAAATGGATCTCATTCAAATAATTGAAAATCAATCATTTAAAGTAAACAATTTATTAATTGAGCCCATTCTGGTCCTGCACCATCGTTTGAAAGTTTTCGGATTTAGAATAGGCGACTTCACCTATATCACGGATGCGAATTATATTTCAGAAGAGGAAATAAATAAAATAAAAGGTTCAAAAATAGTGGTGATAAATGCTTTGCAAAAGAGCGCCCATATCTCCCATTTTACACTTGATGAAGCTATAGTAATGATTCAGAAAATAAATCCAGAAAGGGCCTATCTTACGCATATTAGCCATAAGCTGGGCCTTCATGCAGAAGTAGAAAAAGAAATGCCGTCAAATATCTATTTAGCATTTGACGGCCTTTCACTTACTCTCTAATAATATTAAGAAATATTTGTCAAATCTAAAGGCAACTTTCTAACTCTCACACCTGTAGCAGCAAAAATAGCATTCCCTAAAGCAGGTGCCACTGGAGGCAAACCAGGCTCACCTACCCCACCAGGATTGGCACCAGAATCAATTATATGTATTTCCATTTTTGGAGCTTCGTTGATGCGCATGATGTTGTAATTATGAAAATTACTTTGATCGCACTGCCCATTAGTATAAGTAATACC
>JAZKGO010000236.1:0-1506 GCA_040385875.1 Bacteroidota bacterium | reverse complement strand
TATATTGTTTTAAAATTTTTGGACCTTCATTTAAAGTATCCTCCACATTGAGTTGGTAAGGCCAAATACTTGTAACCATATAAATTTTTTTTCGGGCTCTTGTAATGGCCACATTCAATCTGTTTTCTCCTCCCGACTGGTTCAAAGTACCAAATTGAATTCTCACTTTCCCCTTTGCATCAGGGCCATAGCCTACCGAAAAAATAATGATGTCTCGTTCATCCCCTTGTACATTTTCAATGTTTTTGACGAATAAATTTTCAGTAGAGTTTTCAGTGATCGGAAGGTTATTTTCCAACAAATCCTGAATTAAATTTTGCTGGCGATAATTGAAAGTAACAATTCCAATACTTTTATCCGGCTGCTCAATTCTCAATTTTCTTGCAAGCTCAACCACCTCATCAGCTTCCTTTGCATTCATATTTTCATGAAAGGTCCCCTCCACTTTAATATATTCAATGTTGGGTTCAGACTTATTAATCTGGTCAAAATGGGGCAGTATCTGCAATTTATTTTTGTAAAAATGCTGATTTGAAAAATCAATCAAATCTATTGATTGGCTCCTATAATGCCCATTGAGCTGGGTTTGGGGCAAGTATTGGATGGCTAAATCCAATAAAGAATTCACTTCCAACTCAGGAAGTTCGTCGGATTCGTCGTCATATCTGACAGCATATAAATCGCTCGGCTGTAATTGTTTAGAATCGCCAGTTATGATTACTTGCTTGCCTCGATAAATGGCTGGTAAGCCCGACTCTGCATAACATTGAGAGGCCTCGTCAAAGATTACTAAATCAAAAAACTGCTCCATCGGAAACACTGCCGAAACCGTTTCTGGCGAAGCCAGCCAACAAGGTATCAAATCAAAAATTTCCTCTGAAAATGAGCCCAAAAGTTGCCTGATGCTCCAAAGCTTTTTCTTCTTAGTAACTTGGTGGAAGAGCTCACGATAGGTGGTTAAATTTCGCAATCGGTTGTATTCCAATCCATTATAGGTATGCTCACGAGCTTTTATTAAAAGAATTTGCTGGCTTAATGATTGTTTATGAAGGATTTTCTCTTTCAAATCTGCCTCCATTTGTTCCATTTTTAGAGAGGAGACTGACCGCAAAATGGGATATTTTTCCTCAATATGTTCAATCCAAGCCAAATTAATAGAATTCTCAAAAAGGGTATTCGCATCATTCAATCCACTTTTCAGTAGCGCTTTTACCACCGCCCATTCGGAATTTGAAAAATTAGCTTTGAGCAAATCTGCTTCATAAAAAATATCAAAGTTAGCCTCCAAATCAAAGGAGGCTTTAAGAGCATAGTCTTGATTTTCAAACAAATAATCAATCTGGTTTTTACTCAAATATTTTTCAAAAACGGATTCATTTTTTAAAAAATTATGAAAAATAGATAGTCCTGATTGTAGTTTTGATTTCACCATTGGAAAATCATCTGTAAACAACAATCCAAAATCGATTCCTTTTATTTTTTCTATTAATTCAATTGTATTTTTTA
>JAZKGO010000235.1:23857-33022 GCA_040385875.1 Bacteroidota bacterium | reverse complement strand
AAGATTTAGAATCAGTTGATAAAAAAATTCAAAAAACTGAACGTGCAGCCAAAGCGGGTGATGCAAAAGCCAAGGCTGAATTAAATGCTTTGATTGCTTACAAAAAAGTTTTAGAGGAAGGTAAACCTGCAAGGAGTTTAGAAATGGAAGCCGACCTTAAATCGGCTGCCATCGGTGATTTGTTTTTGTTGACAGCCAAGCCTGTAATTTATGTGGCAAATGTGGATGAGGCCTCCATATTGACAGGCAACCAACATGTGGATGCTTTAAAAGAAGCAGTAAAGGGTGAAGGTGCTGAAGTAATATTGATTAATGCCGCAATCGAAGCACAAATCGCCGAAATGGAAGATGCAGAAGAGCGTGAGATGTTTTTAGGTGAATATGGCCTCACTGAATCAGGCTTAGACAAATTGATTAAAGCCTCCTATTCATTACTCAATCTCATTACTTATTTTACCGCTGGTGTGAAAGAAGTAAGAGCTTGGACCATCCAAAAAGGGTGGAAAGCACCACAGGCCGCAGGAGTAATTCATACAGATTTCGAGAAAGGATTTATCCGTGCGGAAGTTATAAAACTAGCTGATTATCAGACCTATAAAACTGAAAATGCCTGTAAAGAGGCGGGCAAAATGGGCGTCGAAGGCAAAGAATATGTGGTGGCCGACGGCGATATTATGCACTTTAGGTTTAATGTATAATCTGGTTATTTATTATTTGGGAACTGGTTATTGGATATAGCAATTTGGCAACTTAGAAAAAAAGTTGCCAAATTTAAACACTCTCGATTAGTTCTTCAAAATCACAAACTCCACTCTCCTATTTACTTTACGCTCTTCATCGGTGCCTTTAGCTACTATTGGTTTCGTTGCACCAAAGCCAGTTGCGGTAATTCTATCGGTTTTAATATTTTTTGAGACCAAGTATTTTTTCACTTCATTTACACGGTCTTTGGAAAGTTGCATATTGGCATCTTTATCGCCCACCACGTCGGTATGGCCTTCCAAGCCTATTTGCATGGTTGGATAATCTTTCATTAACCCAACTAATCTATCTAATTCTGCATAAGATGCTGGCAAAAGTTCAAATTTTGAAACTTCAAAAAAGAGGTTTTTCAAAGTAATTTTATCGCCGACCATAAAAGGTGTTAATAAAATATCACGAACAATAGTTTGGCTACTGGTAACTTTCGTTAAATCAATATTATCTGAATGCACCAAATAGCTTTGTGCATGAACGGTGTAAGTGTAAACTTGATTGTTTTGCAAACGAACTTTGTATTCACCTGATCCAGGAAAGCTTTGAATTGAATCAATTGGTGTATTTTTTGGCAAAAGTACATAGTCAATTTTGGCAGTAATTGGCTTCTTAGTTTTGGCATCTTTTACAACTCCTCTTACCAAAATTTCTTGAACAAAAACCTGTGGTTTCTGAGTGGGCAATTCAACTTCACCTGGCAAATTAGTACTGGGATTATTAATGACTACTGGAGGAATTTCTACCTCTAACGGCCTCGGATTCACAACTTTTACACCATAAAAATTCCAGCAGACCATATTATCATAATCATTGCACTCAAACAAATCAAATAGCTCAATACCCGGATCAAGGCGTTCATAGTATAAAACAAAGCTGACCCGATCGCCTGGGAATGAGTTCATATATTGTGGATCGACAGGAATACCATCAGCTCTGATAAATCGAAAAGAACGTTGACCATTTAAACCCAAAAGCCTTGAAGATGGCTTGATGCGAATTTCAGATCTTCCTGAATTTATGATTCTTCCTTGACTGTCCCTTCTCACACGGTTATTATTGGTATGAGTAATATAAATAATTGTATATCTGTCAGTTAGCTCCACTTTTCTGATTTCAGTAAAGTCTGCAGCACTTCTATTTACATTGGGATTTCTGGTTACTCCTCCACCCGCTGAGCTCCCAGTATTCTGATTCTGTGAAACACAATTGTATAAAAATGGAACTATTAAAAGTAGATAGAAATGTTTTTTCATGACTGAATTATTGTTGAAAATTTATGTATTTATAAAAATTTAAATTCAGTGGTGATTATAAATTTAAAGCTTTTTTACGGATAAAGCTTATTTTAAAACGAATTTAGCGCTGATTAAAATCTAGGATTTTGTAACCCACTAATTGGTCGGTTCTACTGCCAAAGGGTTTATGATACACAAAAATTTCATAGGTATTTTGGGTTCTCGAATGATTACCTTCTGTAAAAGTTTGATCAGGGATATTTGTAACAGGATTTTTAGTTACAAAATTATAATTATAAATGCCTTGCTTTAATAGTATATTAGTGGAATGTAGATTCGTAGTCGCATCAAAGTTCAACTTATTGGTTTGATTACAAACATAGTTATTAAAAGCTCCTACCACATAATACTCAATATTTTCGTTTGGTTCGGCTTCTAAATTAAACTTCACATTGGCATAATCCGCTTCTTTTCCTCCATTTCCATTTTCATAATGGTCAATTAAAAAAAGGCCATCAAAGTCGTCAGTAAATACATAGGTTTTTTTATTCTGGAGTTTTTCAACATATAAGTTTACCTCATAACCATTTTCCAAATAATTGATTTTTTGAACACCTATCATTCTAGATCTCAAACTTCTGGTATCAAAAAATCGGAATTCGTTGCCTCCTTCAAAATCCGTTTCTGATTGATAAAAACTATAATCAAGGATAGACTCTCCCGCTTTATCAAATTGTGGTTTAAGATTTGAAATGGTTTTATCCCATCTAAAGTTCTGTCTAATTACTATTTTTATTTCACTTTTGGGATTTAATATCGAGTACCCAGCATACTTCAATTCAAAATCAATCTGCTGATGAGTATCTCGTTTGGTCAAATTATTAGAATATTTGACGGTCCCAAATACCCCAACTCTATTGGAGTTGACCATGAATCGCTTGGAAAGCACCAAATCATTTTTATTCGATTCTTTGTAAATATAAAGTAAGAAATTGCCTGCTATTTTAAGCTTAGGGATTTCAAACCGATAATGATAATAGGGGATTTTTGTGGAAAAAGATAGCTGATAATCTTGGATAATAAAATCATTAAACTCTGAAATATATTCCACTTCATTGAGCCTAAGCAATTGCCAATCACTCGAATAGGGCAATATTCTTACATGATAATTTTGATATTGATCTGAAAGGTCGTCAAATTCCAAAACAAGATTTTGATCTGAATTAAGTGCAACAACAGCAGGTTTCAGCTGGTTTTTAGGATCAAAATCACCTACTGAATGAGCATAAAGCAAAACTGTTTTGATGGATTCTTTATAGCTAAAATCTTGGTTCAATAATCCAGTCTGCGAATAAGACTTAAAAGTAGTGACCCAAAAAAGGACAACAACTTGACTGATAAACCTCATTCTTCTATTCATTTAGTTTTTAACTTTTTCGAGTAGCAACATATTTTCTTCCCAATCTTTATTTGCTTTTTTTAATGAATTTTCATTATTTAAATAATTGGCATTAAGCTCATTAAACGACTTCTGATCGGCAAATATTTTGGTGTCAGCTAATTTATTTTCCAGTTCAACTTTCGATTTTTCGAGTTTATCAATATTACTTTCCAAATTAATAATAATTGACTCCAATCTTTTAATTTCGGCCTGATTAACGGTATTTACTTTTGGCTTAATTTCAACTTTCGGGGCTATTTCTACCTTTTTTGTATTGGCATTTTTATTTGAATTGGAAGTATCTTTTTTTTCTTCATTGCTTTTACTTTCCATCCAAGTTTCATATTCAGTAAAGCTACCTGGGTAAACCTTAATTTCCTCGTCTTCGATATACCATATTTTATTGGCTATTTCTGACACGAAATATCTATCATGTGACACCACCACATAAGTACCCTCATATTGTTGCAGCGCTTGTATCAAAATATTTACGGAAAGCATGTCCAAATGGTTAGTGGGCTCATCTAATAGTAAAAAATTGGCCTCTGAAATCAATACTTTAGCTAAAGCTACTCTTGATTTCTCCCCACCAGAAAGTACTTTAATTTTCTTAAAAGCCTCTTCACCTGAAAACAAAAAGCAGCCTAGAATACTTCTCAACTCCATCTCAGTTTTAGCGGTGCCAGTCTGTTTTAATTCTTCCAAAATGGTACTTTCAACATCCAACGATTCCAGCTGATGCTGGGCGTAAAAAGTATCTCTCACATTATGACCAAGTCTTCGCTCTCCTTCAATGGGTTCTGAGCCATCAATGATTCTCAAAAGGGTCGATTTACCTTTCCCGTTTGCACCGATCAAAGCTATTTTATCACCTCTTTCAATGATAGCATTGGTTTTAGACAATATCCTCTTTTCGCCATAAGCTTTAGAAATATCTTCTAAGGTCAAAATGAATTTACCTGGTTGTTGGCTAAAGTTAAATTTGAAATTTACTTTTGCTGCATCATCAATTACGTCATTCACCAATTCTATTTTATCCAAGGCCTTCACTCTGCTTTGCACTTGGCGAGCCTTTGAAGCTTTGGCTTTAAATCGTTCAATAAATCGCTCTGTTTGCCTTATAGCGGCCTGCTGGTTTTCATAAGCCCCTTTTTGAATCTCATTTCGAAGGGCTTTTTCTTCCATATAAAAGGTGTAATTTCCCGAATAAACATTTAGTTTACCTTGACTTACCTCCACAGTAGTGGTGATGGTTCTGTCTAAAAAGTACCGATCATGTGACACTACAATAATGGCGCCTTCATAAGTGTTGATATAATTTTCGACCCATTTAATGGACGGCAAGTCCAAATGGTTAGTGGGCTCATCGAGCATCAATAAGGATGGCTTTTGCAATAAAAGTTTGGCAAGCATCACCCTCATTCGCCATCCTCCTGAAAAAAGACGAAGTGGCTTGTCTAGCTCCTCTGTTTTGAAGCCTAGACCCTCTAATATCTCCTCGGCTTTTGCCTGTATAGTATAGCCATCGAGGGCTTCATATTCCTCTTGCAAATGAGCCAGTTGGTTCACTAATTTATCTTCATAATTAGTTTCCATTTTGTGCAGGACCTCCTCAATTTTTCGCTCCACTTCTAAGGCTCTTTCAAAAGCCTGCATGGCCACCAACCGAATCGAATCATCTGTTTGATACGAGAGTAAATCCTGATTTAAAAAGCCTATGGTGCAGTCGCCTGATTTTGAAATATTGCCTTCATCTGGGCTGTACTCGCCCGAAATCATTCTCAAAAGGGTGGATTTTCCGGTTCCGTTGGCACCAATTAGCCCAATTTTGTCCTTGGGTTTGATATGTAAATTTGCCTCATCGTACAATGCCCGGCTTCCAAAATAAAAAGATAAATTGTTAATTGAAATCATATTACAAAATTACAACTGAAAGAAATGGATTCATATAAAAATGGAGAAATTAGGAATATTTTGTTAAAATTGGTCGCAAAAATTGTCATTTTAAAGACCAAAATCAAATATTTTTCAAGCAAAAAACAGTTAAAAACAACAGGCATGGCAACCTTTTAAAAAAAAATTACGTCATTTGTTATAATAAAAGAAATATTATTTATTTTAGTTTAGACTTTTATAGTATTTTTAGGAGACAATTCTTTTTTGCTTTCTATATAATCAAATCAGACTTTTTTCTGTTTACTATTTATAAATATTGAAGGGCTCATAAAACTATATTTAAAAATTCTTTTTCTATTTGGGTGATAGGCATCATTTGACAAAAACTCACAATAAATTAGATTTTAACCAAACGCTAGAATTCAACATTAATTTTAAAATCAGTTCGTTCTACATGAAAGCAACCCTGCCAAAAAGGCTTACAAAATATATCTCATTTTTACTTTTAATTTGCTTATTATCAAATAGTTACCTTTTGCTAGCAACTACTAACACATATAGTTTTGTTGACCAAACTGTTACAGGTACTGTTTTAGAAATTGATAATAACGGCAATAAAGTACCGATTCCAGGGGCTTCAATCCGTGAGAAAAACACTAATAATGGCACCACCTCTAATGCCAATGGGCAATTTACTATTAAAGTAAATGAAGGAGCTATTTTGGTTGTTTCATCGATTGGCTTCACTACCAAAGAAATGGCATTGGGCAATCAAAATAAATTTGAAATCATTTTAGAATCCACAGCCAAATCATTAGACGAAGTGGTGGTGACGGGATACCAAAAAATTGATCGGGCTAATTTTACTGGTGCGGCAGTAAAACTAAAAAGTGAGGACATAAAACTAGCAGGAACTGTTGATGTGGGCCGTATGCTTGAAGGAAGAGCATCAGGGGTTTCTGTCCAAAACGTGTCTGGAACATTTGGAACAGCTCCGAAAATCAGGATTCGTGGAGCAACTTCAATTACTGGTGAAAATAAACCACTTTGGGTGATTGATGGAGTGGTTTTGGAAGATGTGGTGAATATATCAAATGATGATTTGGCTTCGGGCAATGCCAATACCTTGCTTGGTTCGGCAGTTGCTGGCCTAAATTCAGACGATATTGAAAGCTTTCAAATACTTAAAGATGCCTCAGCCACAGCGCTTTACGGTGCAAGAGCGATGAACGGTGTAATAGTTGTAACCACCAAAAAAGGTAGAGTTCAACCCACTACAATCAGTTATTCGAGCAATTTTGCTGTAACCTTAAAACCTACTTACGACAAATTCAACATCATGAATTCCAATGAACAAATGGGAGTTTATGCTGAGTTGGAGCAAAAAGGTTGGCTCAATTACAGCGATGTTTCCAAAAGACCAAATTCTGGAATTTACGGGAAAATGTACGATTTAATTAGTACTTACGATGCTACAACTGGCAAATTTGGCCTTGAAAATACACTAGAGGCAAAAGCGAGCTTTCTCGAAAGATACACCTCTGTAAATACCGATTGGTTTGATTTATTGTTCAGAAACTCGCTTACACAAGAGCATTCGCTAAGCATGAGTTCGGGTACGGAATCTTCTCAATATTATTTTTCAGCCTCAGTTTATGACGATAGCGGTTGGTCCATTGCCGATAAAGTAAGGCGATATACGGCCACTATGCGAGCCAATTACAATTTAGGTTCAAAACTTTCAGCGGGTTTTACCACTGTTGGTTCTATTCGAAATCAACGAGCACCCGGCTCTCAAGACCGTGTGAGCAACGCTTACCAAGGTAAATATGATCGTGATTTTGATGTAAATCCGTTTAGTTATGCCTTAAATACCAGCAGAGCTTTGACCGCTTATGACGAAAACGGAAACCTTGAATACTTTAAAAGAGATTTTGCACCCTTTAATATTATTGAAGAATCGTCCGCAAATACGCTAGAAATCAATCAGTTGGACTTGAAATTTCAGGCCGAGGCACAATATAAATTCAACAAAAATTTAACTTATTCTGCTTTAGGTACGCTTCGTTATGTGAATTCTTCTCGTGAAAATAAGGTTTACGAAAATTCAAATCAGGCCAATGCTTACCGTGCGGCTGAAAATTCTACCATTAGAGCTGCCAATAAATATTTGTATCGTGACCCGGACAACCCTGAGGCTGAGCCAGTTGTGGTGCTTCCTCAAGGTGGTATTTACAAATTGAATGAAGATAGATTGGTGAACTATTATGCTCGCCACCAGTTAAATTGGGGAAAAACATTTGTTGAAAAGCACTTTTTCAATATTTTGGTTGGGCAAGAAATCAAATTTGCCAATCGTCAAGAAACGTTTTTGAATGGATACGGCTATCAATTTGATAAAGGCGGTGTGCCATTTACCGACTATCGAATTGTGAAACAAGGCCTTGATTACAATTTCAATTATTATGGATTGAACAACAAAAGAGACCGATTTATCGCACTTTTTGCAACGGGTTCTTACTCATTCAACAATAAATATACGATAAATGGTACTGCCAGAATGGACGGCTCAAATCAATTGGGCAATGCTATTTCAGCCCGTTGGTTACCTACTTGGAATATTTCAGGTTCGTGGAATGCTAAAGATGAAAATTTCCTAAAAGACTTCGATTTAATCAGTAGGCTCTCATTACGAGGTACTTACGGCTTAACCGCAAGTATTGGAAATGCCCAGAATTCTACGGCAATTTTTAAAAACCAGTTGACAACCCGTCCATTTTTATCAGAAAAAGAATCCAGAATTTATATCCAAAATCTTGAAAATAGCGAGCTTACTTGGGAAAAACAATATGAAACCAACGTTGGCTTTGATTTGGGGTTGATGAACAATAAAGTAAGCTTAATTGTAGATGGCTATCAGCGAAAAGGCTTCGATTTGATTGGCTTAATTAAAACGTCTGGAGTTGGTGGCGAACTTTATAAATTGGCCAATTATGCGGATATGAAATCGGAAGGCATTGATATAGGTTTATCTGTTACAGTTTTAAATTTCGATAAATTTAATTGGAAAACAAACTTCAATTTTGGATATAACAAGAATCAAATTACCAATCTAAAAAGCCTGCCACTCATCTATGACTTAATAAAACAAGAAGGTGGTGCACAGGTGGGCTATCCAGTACGGGGCATTTTTTCAATTGATTTTCAAGGTTTAAATGATAACGGAATTCCAACATTCATCAACGAAAGAGGCGAAACAAGTACTATTGTAGATGTTCAAAGCCAAGAAACCAAATATTTGAAATATGAAGGTTCAACCGACCCAACAATGTTTGGAGGGTGGTCTAACACTTTTAAATACAAAAATTGGGATTTGAACGTATTTGTATCTTACCAAGGAGGTAATAAAATTAAATTAGATTCGAAGTTTAATGAATCTTATTCAGATTTGGTAGCCACCCCAAAAGAGTTTGTAAATAGATGGGTTTTGCCAGGTGATGAAGAGATAACCAACATTCCTGTAATATCTGACCTTCGAACAAATTCTGAACTTCAAGGTGGTGAATTTCCTTTTACTCATTACAATTTATCATCGGCAAGGGTGGCTAATGGCGATTTTGTACGTTTGAAAAATGTTTCGTTGGGATACACTTTGCCAGTTGATTTTGCAAAAAAATTAGGTTTAAAAGCCTTATCAGCAAAGCTTTCGGCAACTAATTTATTGTTGTTGTATTCAGATAAAAAATTGTTAGGGCAAGATCCTGAATTTTTTGGATCGGGCGGTGTTGCATTGCCTGTCCCTCAGCAAATTTCATTTTCTTTGAAAGCTAGTTTGTA
>JAZKGO010000235.1:15060-23757 GCA_040385875.1 Bacteroidota bacterium | reverse complement strand
TATGTAACTGAGCCAGAAAAAGTTGTGATTAAAAAATACGACCGAAAAACAGTTGCTTACGTATATGAAATGATTGAAAAAGATTTGGTAGAAGGCTTGCCACTAATAAGCGACCAAGCCTATACGGTACCAGCTTATCATTTCACAAAAATTGCTGCAAATGCCTTTGCATCAAGGTTTTATCTTTACAAAAAAAATTATGACAAAGTAATTGAGCATGCCAGTTTGGTAGCTGGCCCAAGTGGTTTCGCTGCCAATATGCGCAATTGGAACACAGATTATTCTACAAAAAGCTTTACAATAATTGCATCAATTTATAGCCAAGCCAGTGAAAAATCGAATTTATTGCTTACAGAAACAGGCTCCTATTGGGCAAGAAATTGGGCTGGAGCAAGATATGGCTTATCACCAAACTTAGGCAGAGAACTTTATTTCGCTGATCAACCAGGGGGTGGAACTTTGTCTTATTCATTATTTGGTGGTGAACAAGGTGTTTATTTACCAAAATACAACGAATTATTTGTAAGGGTAAGCCCAAGTGCAGATATTGGGAATGGTTACTTGATGATTCCACTTTTCACCACAGAAGAAGTGTTGTTTAACAGAGCCGAGGCGTATTTGAGTAAAGGAAATACTGCAGGTTTTTTGGCCGATTTGAATACATTTTTAAGTTTAAGAATTGAAGGATATACCCCTTCGGCCAATGCCCTGACTGTTGCCAAAAACAATGCATTTTATGGTACAACCAATACCAATGCTGCTTTGATGGAAACGTTGATGTATTATAGAAGAGTGGAATTTATGCACGAAGGCATGCGTTGGTTTGATTTATTGAGATTTAAATTACCGATTACGCACAACAATATTAGTGGCTCAAGCCAAACGCTTTCGGCAACTGATCCCAAAAGAGTTTTACAAATTCCGCAAGAATCTGTGCTTTCGGGCTTACCCTTAAATCCTCGATAATTATTTCAAATAATTTATATTAAAAATATGAAGACGAAACTAAAAATATATGCATTTGCACTAAGCCAAGCTTTATTAATTTTGGCCTGCAAGCCCGAAGCTGAGGATTTAACCGCAAAAGTTGATGGCCTGGGTGGCACAGTTTACACTAAAAATACAACTGATAATTGGTTAACTGACAATTTCACAAAACCCTATAATATTGAGGTAAAATACCGCTGGGATCCATTTGAAGTGCCTTTAAATAAAATTTTGGTTCCGCCTTATGTCGACAAAGTGAGGCCAACAATGGAAGCAGTGAAAGCAATTTGGATTGAACCTTATGTAAAAGAAGCTGGCTTGGATTTTATTAAAAAATTCTGCCCGAAACAATATATTTTGGTTGGTTCGGCCAATTGGAATACTGATGGAACTATTATTTTGGGTACTGCTGAGGGTGGTCGGAAAGTTGTGTTGTATCAAATTAATGATTTTGATAAGAAAAATATCGATGGCGTAAAAGAAATGCTGCATACCATCCACCATGAGTTTGCTCATATTCTTCACCAAAATGTGCTTTATCCGTTGGCATTCAAGCAAATAACCCCAGGAACGTATACCTCAAATTGGTACAATAATACGGAGGAGCAAGCATTGGATTTAGGCTATATTTCAAGCTACGCAATGAGTAGCGCCGACGAAGATTTTGTGGAAATGCTCTCTATCATGCTGGTTTCTGGCAAAGAGGAATTTGATACAAGAGTTAACGCAATGACCAACACAGTTGCCAAAGAAGCCTTGAGAAAAAAGGAACAAATAGTAGTTGATTATTTAACAAAAACATACGGAATCAATTATAGAAGCTTGCAAACAACAACCCAAGCGGCTATTGCTGAATTTACAAAATAGATGAAAATGCAAAAAAATATAATTTTAATTCTACTATTTTCAATCGTTGCTTTTAGTTGTGAAAAAAGCACTGTTGACAAGCTTTTTGACGAATCGGCAAATACTCGAGCGGCAACTTTAATTGAAAAGTATAAAACACAACTTGCGGCCCCGCAATACGGCTGGAAAGGCACTTATTATCCCGATGGAGCAAATGCTGGAGGCTATAGTTTCTACTTGAAATTTGACATTTATGGTGGCCTCACCATGTATTCAGATGTGGCTGGCCTCAAAGCCGACCAAGCTTTCGAGACAACTTACCAAGTAAAATCACTCCAAAAACCTACTTTAATTTTTGATACCTATTCCTATCTACACGAACTGGTGAATCCAGATTATAATGGAGGAACAGGCAAAAGTGCTGATTTAGAGTTGATAATTGATTCGGCAACTGATGATAAGATTACACTCACAGGCACTAGAAATAATACCGAAATGGTATTGACTAAGCTGAGCAGCAACGAGTTTGAAAGTGTAAAAAAAGGAGGAATTAAAGATATTTTTAAAAACACGGTTGATCTCATAAGTTCAGAAAGTTATACCATAATCAATTTTCCGACGGGTGATAAAGCAGACGTTTTTATTGACTTAGATACAAAAATTGTCACCTTGTACTTTATTTCCAATAATAGTATTTCCACTAAAGAGGCAGCATTTTATACCACTCCTACAGGAATACAATTCAGAAATCCAATCGTCATTTTTGGATCTACCATTCAGGAATTGATTTGGGATAATACACTAAAAACCTATTATTATACTTCTGGAAGCAATAGAGTAAATCTAGTGCAAAGTATAAAGCCGGCAATGCCCTTTTATTTTGCTTTAGGTACTTTCTTTTCCTCCATAGTATTTGACCCGGATATCCCAAGCCAAAGCACCGTTTACAAAAATCTTAATGCAGAAATCAAAGCGAAAACAATTGCATTATCTACAGCTGCTCCTGTAAGAGTGATTGGCGATATTTATTTTTATTATATTGCTGAGGATGGGGTATTTGCTTTAGTCTTTGATTATACCCGAACCTATACTGATAGAGTGGATTCATTTGGAGGTGTTTTGTTTTATGCACCAGTAGTGGATGCGAATGGAAATATTACTTTTACCAGACAGAGCCAAACGGCTACTTTGGTTGATGGAGAGCTTTTTAGTGGTATAAGTCCAATTATAAGTGATGGGGTAAAGAGTTTTACCGATATACTTGAACAAAACAAATTCAATTGGGATTTTGATAGCGTTGAACCCAATACCGCCACTTTAAAAAGTATTCAAAATCCAACGATAATCATTAAAGGTACTTTATATTGAAATAATGAAAACTACATTACATTTCATTGTATTTTTTTTATTCATCCAGTTTAAAGCCATTTCTCAAATAGAAAAACTAAATTCAAAAAGAATATTGAAAAAATTAGAGATTAATCAACATAATTTAAATCTATTTTACTTTTTAGAACCTACTTGCCCAATAAGTCAAAAATATCAAAGTGTAATTTCAGCCATTAACAAAGAATTTACTATTAATGATGTAAATAGTACATTCATATTTCCAAATAAATTTTCATCGCCTAATTCAAATATTCAATTTGCAAATGAAATAGATCCAAAATCATCCGTGATTTTAGATCAAAAAAAAAGTATAACAAACCAATTGGGGGCTAAAACTACACCTGAAGTCTTTCTTATAAATAGTAAAGGAGAAATTGAATACAAAGGTGCTATAGATGACTGGTTCTATCAACTTGGAAAAAAAAGAAACGAACCTACTCAGCACTATCTAAAAAATGCAATTAAAAATTATTTGTTAAAATATCCAATAATTCCGAAATTCACTGAAGCAATTGGTTGTGATATTGAATAATTTGCCAAAATGAACAATTTAAAAATTACATTAAAAACATTCCTATTTATATTTTGTGTTTCAAATTTTGGTTTTAGTCAAAAACCCAATTTCAACGAACATATTGCCCCAATAATCCACCAAAATTGTAGCCCTTGCCATCGAGAAGGTGAGGCTGGACCATTTCAATTGATTACTTACAAAGAAGTAAAATCACGAGCCAAGTTTATTCAAAAAGTTACAGAAATGAAATATATGCCACCTTGGAAAGCGGAACACGGCTTTGGTGAGTATAAAAATGAAAGAGGATTGAACAATGAACAAATAAATTTGATAAAAGATTGGGTAGCCTCAGATATGAAAGAAGGGCCAAAAAAAAAGAGGAAACTACCCGTTTTTAATCAAGGAACAACCTTTAATTTAGTTCCTGATTTAACTTTAAATGTGAAAATCCCCTTTGCCATTCCAAAAAATAATTCAGAGCAATTTATCATGTTTTCATTGCCGATAGGCTTAGATGAAACTAAAAAAATAAAAGCGATTGAATTCAGGCCTGGCAATAAAAAGTTGGTTCATCACGCCAGAATTTCAATTGACACCACACAAATCATGCGAATTGTAGATGGTAAATCAATCGATGACTCAACTATAAGTGAATATGCTCGAATAAAATATAAGGAAGACTATTGGTATGGCTGGGTGCCCGGCACAAGCCCAATTATTTACCCAAAAGGCACCGCAAAGCTGTTAAGCAAAAAATCAGATTTGTTGCTTAATATTCACTATGCACCGAATAGTAAAGAAGAATTTGACCAAAGCCAAGTGAATTTATTTTATGAAAAAGATTCAATACAGCATGAAATAAAAACCGCAATAATTGCCGAAAACTATATTCAAAACAAGCCATTTTATATTAAAGCTGATACGGTAATTACTTTTTATTCCAGAACAGAGCCATTGCCATATCCCATAAATGTTGTTTCTGTTCAGCCACATATGCACCAAATTGGCAAGAAATTAAGAGCCTACATCATTACTCCTGATGGCGATTTGATTCCACTAATAAAAATAAACGATTGGGATTTTAATTTTCAACAAACTTATGAATTTAAGGAGATTCTTGAAGTACCAAAGGGAGCAATTATCTACTTGGAGGGCACCTTTGACAATACCGCTCAGAACCCATCCAATCCAAATAGGCCTTCAAAACCAATAAGTTATGGCTGGAAAACAACCGAGGAAATGTTGGATTTGATAATACAGTATTATTGAGGTTCATTCAAAACTTTTAAAATATAAAAAGGCCGCTTCAAATTAATGAAGCGGCCTTTTTGTTAATAATAAACAACTTTTAATATTTATTTTCTTACTAACCTAAATTTATATCCTGGATAAGCTCCATATGCGACAGAAGTATGATTTACTACTAAATCAATAATTCCTTTACATCCATTTACTGACCCAAGTCCATCTGCGGACCACACTGCTGGATCAGCACCATATCTACCATATACTTGGCTTGCAATTTTTACTGACCCGTTTTTAGCAACAGTCAAAACCAAATCTTGATGATCACCATCGGTTGCAGTAACTTCCACTGTAAGCTCGTTTGCACCTGGACCTGGTTTTACTCTCACCACTGTTCCAGCTTTAAAATCATTCCAATCATCAACAGCTACAGACCATGTGCCAGTTTCAAATAAACTACCGGCAAATTCACAAGGATCTACATTAAAAGTCAATCGGCAGTTTGCACTAGCTTCCGATAAATCAGTCGGATCACCACAAACGCTATCTTCATTAAATTTACTGAATACTTTACCATCTGGAGTGGTTAATACCCAAGTAACTACGAAGTCTTCAGAGCCGTTAAACCAGGCTCCTTTCGGTCTTGGATTAGCTGGGTTTTCAAAAACTTTTACAGCATTTGTTTTATCGTATTTTACAGTTGCATCTTTGTACAAATTGTAAACTTCTGTAGCAGATATTGCAAAGTTATTCCATTGACGATTGCCCGCTGGCGCAGAAATTGTTTTAACCAATTTCTTACCTAAAGAAGCTTGCTTATCATTCTTATCTGCATCTTGATAATACTCAATCATCTCAATGTAAACCTCAATTTTACTTACAGTCAACTTATTATCCAATGAAACCCATCGTACTTTTAAAGGCACAGTTGCTGTTGCAGCATCTTGATTTGCAGCTGGAAAATTCTTCGCATAATTGGCCGTCAAAGCTGGCTTTGTTGTGCCACCGTTGTCAAATACTCCAAACCCATGAACCGCAAATTCCCATTGCGGAACTGGATTTAAGGACTCGTCTCGACATCCCGTTAGAGCTAATAGCCCTATAAATAATGTATATATTAAATTCTTCTTCATAATTATATATTTTTTAAGTAAGAAGCATTAAAAAAGTTAATACTTCTTATTATTCATTTATTTTTTAAAACTCCCATTTGTATTTTACTTTATCCCAGAAAATTGGATCACGATCATAAATTACATTAGTTACGTAATCTTTTGCATTAGGATTCAAATTTGCCTCGCCACTTGGATAAGGTAAACGTAAAGTAAATTGACGAGTTGGTTTTGTAAGTGGGGCAGCTAAGCCTGTAGAGAACGCTCTGAAAGCACCTTGTACAGGGAACCCAGTACGACGCATCATATTCCAAGCTTCCACCTCTTGACCAAACGAACAGAAATACACCTGTTTTGCTAAGATATTCAATTTTGCATTATTAGAGGGTGCCTCATTGAATAATTTCAACCAAGCCGCAACATAGGTATCTACTTCTGCTTGATTTGCGGCAGGTGCATTTGAGTCAGCCGCTCTAGAAACTTTTACAACTGAAGCAATTTGCTCCCGGATACCAGCTTCGAACAATTTTGCTGCATCGCCAACAGTTCCAGTATTATCCAAAATAGCTTCTGCTTGATAGAATTTAACGTTCCAACTCATTATCAATGGAAATATTCCATTACCACCAGTTAATCCACCTGTTAAAGTTTTGGCTGCGGTTGCTTTATCTTGGTATTTTCCACCACCAGGGTATGCACCAGGATATGTACGTAGGGCACCATCAGCTGGCACACCAGATACATCTCCACGATCACGACCGAAAAAACCCGCTATATAAGCAATGTCACCTGCAGGAATGTCTCCAGTAATATCAAACGCTTTTTTATATTCATTTAAGAATGAAGCACGGGTTACTAAGTACGTTCCTCCAAATGGTATAGTACCCCTTTGATCTGGATTTGTTGGATCAAGTACCGCACTAGTTTGTCTCCAAAAGTAATAATTCAACCTTGGATCTTTATTTAACAACATTTCCCCCATTAATTGGTGGCTAATATAGCTAAAATCACCACCACCAGCCCAACCTGTGCCTGAAAACCAAGGATGGCGATTGTCTTGTGGTGAAACCAATGTTGAATACTGCTGATAAAAATCATCTGCAGCGACAGTCATATAGCCACCATCTGCAAAAGCTTTTGCCAAGTCAGCATTTCCTGTAGGACGTCCTTTTCGGGAATTAAACAATAAGCGTAATTTTACAGTTTTTGCTAATTTAGTCCATTTAGCAGCGGAACCTGCATAAAGAAAATCATTTACTACCGCCACTGCTTGCGGCTTTGCCAATTCTGTTACTGCTTCATCGCACATTTTGATTAAATTCTCATAAATATCCGAGTCTTTATCAAATTTGGCATTAAAAATTGGTTCAGCTGCATTACCTTTCCAAGCTTCGGTAAATGGTGCATCCCCAAATGAATCTACAAAATTACCCATAGCATAAGCTTTGAGAGTAAGGGCAATGCCACGATACCGAGGGTTTTTACCATCAGCACTTGACTTCAACATTTCCTCTAAATTTTGAGTAGAATTATAGAAAAAATCCCAAGTACCTGAGTAAGTGGCATTTGTAAGACTGTAATCATCATTACCATTTCTAATACCTGTCCAACCTGGATCTGAAAAATTAGCTGCATTAAAAGCTGAATTAATTGAATTGGGCAAAAGTAGAGCTAATGATCCAGTCGACGGGCGATTTGGATCTTTATTGATATCTAAGTCTGTGATTTCGCACGAGGTTACTATTGCAAAGCAAAGCACCGTCAAAAGCGACTTAAAAATTGTTTTATATTTTATATTCATTTTTGAATTCTGTTTAAGTGATTTAATTAATCCTATTTTAGCAAGTAACAAGTTTGACAAAACCCATTACCATGCAAAATAATAACCAATTAAAACGTAGTTGTTAAATTGATACCGAATCGACGAGTTGAAGGTGCCGCCCCTAAGTCAAAACCTTGAACATTTGAACTAGCAAAACTTGAAAGCACCTCTGGATCAAAATTCAATCCTTTCAACATATTTGGTGCATAGAACCAAAGGTTACGACCTGATGCTGAAACTCTCAAATTCCCAAGGAATTTAACGTATTTGTTCAAAAATGATTTAGGAATATTGTACCCCAAAGATACCTCTCTCAAACGAATCACTGTAACATCATAAACGTTTGTTTCATCTGCACCATAGGCACCAAAACCACCCGTTCCGTTTGAACTAAAATGATATTGGAATGACGACATTGGTATAGTATTTGGAACTTCCTTACCATCAACCAATAATGGCTCGAGGGTTTGAACATCGCCATAAACACCTGGTATTACACGCATTCCTTCTCTGTCTTCAGATGATTTAAGTTGGCCACGTAATAATAAAGAACCCGCTGTTACTGAAAACATTGAACCTCCATGTCGGTAATCCAATAAAGCAGATAAGGTGAATCCTTTATAAGTAAATGTATTGGTAAAACCAACAGTGTATTTAGGTGCTGGATTGCCTAATATTTGAGACTCAGGCAAAGGAATAGGGTATCCAACTTCTGGGTTTATTAGTAATTGTCCACTTGCGTTACGAGCATTTTGTGAGCCAAAAATCATACCATATGGCTG
>JAZKGO010000235.1:7106-14960 GCA_040385875.1 Bacteroidota bacterium | reverse complement strand
ATCAAATCTGTTGATTTACGATCAAAATAGGCTAAATCTACACCAATTCTGCTATTAAGAAATTGAAGTTCAGTTCCAAATTCAATCTCAGTTGTGAACTCAGGCTTCAAATTGGCATTGTTCAATGTACCTGGTAATGAGGCAATTGAATAAGGATTTCCATTAGCATAGGTTGTACCTAAGTTATAAACAGTATTAACTAAGTAAGGATCTGCATCTTTACCCACTTTTGCGTAATTGGCACGTAATTTACCAAAATTCAAGATATTCTTTTGTAAATTAAGGGCATCGCTGAATATCCAAGTAGCTGTTACAGCTGGGTATAAATAGCTTTGGTTAGCTTTTGGCAATGTAGAAGAATAATCGTTACGAACAGAGGCTGTTAAGAACAAGTTGTTTCCGTATCCAACTGTTAACTCTCCAAAAATACCATACAATCTCCTTTTAAAATTGTATTCACCACCTTGCTGAGTTAAAGTAGAACCTACATTTATAACGGCAGGGTCGATTATTTGAGTTCCAATTGCTCCAAAATCTGATCCTGAACGCTCATTAGCATTGGCACCCACCAATAATTTAGTATTGATTTTTTCACTAAAATCATGAGTGGCAGTGGCAATAAATGTATAATCTAACTCTGTTCTTGATATATCGCCTCTAGCAGATATTCCAAGCGGAACTGCTGTACCACCTGGGCGTATATTATTAGTCTGAATATCAGTATAAGTATTTACCCCACCTTTTGCTAATACATTCAACCAAGGAGTGATGTCATAAGCTAAAGCTAAGTTACCAAAAACTCGATTTACATTTGAGTTGTACAAATTGTACTTAGCTGTCCAAAGTGGATTGTCCAAGGCACGATAAAATACATTTGAGCCATCAACTGGGTTTTCAAAAGGATAACCATTCAAATTATAGTTACGTGGCAAATAAAACAAACGAGAGTAAATAGAACCCCTATCACCACTACCATAATCTGAGAAATATGAAGCTCCAGATTGCGGACTTTGCTGTGTAGTATGAACATAATTCACATTACCAGATAAAATTAAACCATTGGCCAAGTTTGCATTTCCTCCGAAAGTCAATGAAGTACGCTCAGTTTTTGAATTAGGTATGATACCCTCATTTTTAGTGTTTGACACACCTGCATTTAGTGAGGTTTTATCACCACCTGATGAAATACTAATGCCATTTTCAGCTACCTTACCTGTTCTGAAAAAGCCTCCAACAATATCATAAGGCTGCAATGGAACTGCAACAGCTTTGCCATTTTCCATTAATTCAGGAAAAACTGAAGGATAACGAGGAGCTCCATAACCCGAAGTTACCAATGGGTGAGGGATTGTACCTTCTGGATAGCCAGCAAAAAGCGTTTTCGTGTATCTGTTGAAACCAAGAGACGCATTTATTTCATCCACAGCTGATGGAAAAGCAGGACCCCAGTTACCAATAAAACTTGCTGAATAGTTTTGATTAGAACCCTGTGTGTATTTATCTTGATAATCTGGAAGCGATGAAACATCTTCAACCGAATAAGAAGTGTTGAAAGTAACTTCCAAACCTTTTCGAGCTGATTTTGAACCCGATTTAGTTGTAATAATCACCACACCATTGGCTGCACGTGAGCCATAAAGAGCAGAAGCGGCAGCTCCTTTAAGAATTGTCATTGATTCCACGTTGTTCGGATCAATATCATAAGCACGGTTTGAGATTACAGAGTTTGAATTAAAGCCTGTACCACCGTTTGCGCCATTGTTTGATGAGTTATCAAAAGGAATACCATCTACTACAAATAATGGCTGATTATTACCATCAAATGAACTATTACCCCTGATTGTAATTCTAGTTCCTTGTCCTGGAGCACCACCACCTGCTACGATATTGACACCTGGGACTTTACCAGTCATACTTCTTAATGGATCTGGCTCTGATTTCTGAGCAATTTGATCTGCCTTCACTGACGACGACGAATAACCCAGAGATCTTTTATCTCTTTGAATACCAATTGCAGTTATTACCACTTCTGATAATGCTTTCGTGTCATTAGAAAGATTTACATTTATAATTGATTGATTCCCAATGGCTACTTCTTGAGTAAGTAAACCAATGTAGCTGAATATTAATGTACCACCATTATCGGGTACAGCAATATTGTAATTCCCGCTCGCATCGCTTTGTACACCTTTTGTGGTACCTTTAAGCTGGATTGAAACGCCTGGCAAACTGCTTCCGTCTTCGGTTGCAGCAACCTTTCCTGTGATTTTCCTCTCTTGAGCCATTGCTGAAAATAGCAAGCAGGAAACGAACAGAAAACTCATTAATAGATTTTTCTTCATTTAGTTTTGATGTTTAGTTAATAATAAGGTTGATAAATAATAAAGTACTTCACGAATTTAATAATTTTTTAACATAAATTAACAAAACTTTATAAAAAAAATTATTGAAAAATGACAAAAAAGGCTAAAAAATATAGAAAAAATGCTATTTAATCCGAAATAAGATAGTATGCATGCATAATTCTTTATTTTCTCAGATAAGTTTTACAAATGTTTATGCTTATTTCAAAAATATAACTTTTGAAAAAATCTATTTTATAAGATTGTTTTTTGACCCTAAATTTTCAAATATTGCAAAATCACTTTTTTTTAGATCATTTTTAAACGATATTATAGAATATTTTATGAAAAATATCAAAATTCTAGTTTTTTGTAATCGAAGTCATAAATCCTGTTTTTACTTTTATTTTGTAGCTTTTTTGAGCTATTAAAATATTTGCCAAGCAGAAATTTGAATAAATATCTCAGAAAAAGGGTTGAAATATTGTAGTTTCGTATTTTAATCAATGCAAAAATTAAAATTAATTTAAAATCAAAATTCTAGTATTTACTATCAACTTAATAGTAGAAGTTTACAAAGTTTTGTTATTTTGATTTTGCTTTGTATCAACTCTATTCCTTTTACTATGAAACTTCATGAAATTGATGCTGGCCAATTTAAATTAGATGGGGGAGCCATGTTTGGAGTAGTTCCGAAAAGTTTTTGGAATAAATGGAACAAAGCAGACGACAATAATTTATGTACTTGGAAAATGCGCTGCTTGGTAATTGAAAATGGCAATCAACTTATTCTGGTTGATACTGGCATGGGCAATAAACAAGATTTAAAATGGCAATCCTATTTTGAACCTCATGGTGAGGGGAATCTGCTAAATTCAATAGAAAAAAAAGGATTCACTCAATTCGACATTACAGATGTGATTCTTTCCCATTTACATTTTGATCATTGTGGTGGAGCTGTTTCCATAATTGATGGCAATCTTAAGCCTTCCTTTCCTAATGCAAGGTATTGGACACATTCTTCCCATTATCAATGGGCGATGCATCCCAATATTAGAGAAAAGGCCACTTTTTTAAAGGAAAACATCCATCCATTAATAGAACATAAGCAACTTTTTTTTATTGATGACAAAGTTGATAGCTTATTTGAAAATATGGAGATTTTAATGGGTGATGGCCATACTGAGAAAATGCTGATGCCTTTAATCACTCTCAATGAAAAAAAAATGCTTTTTATTGCCGACACCATTCCATCGAGTTCTCATGTACATATACCGTATGTAATGGGATATGATATAAGGCCACTCCAAACAATGATTGAAAAAAAGCTGCTATTGGAAAAGGCAGTAATGAATAATTGGATTATTTATTACGATCATGACCCCAATTTTGCCTGTAGCCAAATTGAATTGACAGAGAAAGGGTATCGGGCTTGCAATTTGGGCAATCTTGAAAATTTTAATTTATAGAAAATATGCAAAATTCAAACTATCAGCTTAATATCAATAACGGAATCCAGCACTTAAGCGAACAGGATATTGAAAAAGTAGAAATATTGGAATTTAGTGTGGATAATTTTAACCTCATTCTTAACAATCAATCCATCAATTTAAAAGTAATGGAAGCTAATCATAGTAATAGCTATTATAAAATTGAAGTAGAAGGCGAGGTTTTTGACATAAAAATAAAAAGTCCACTTGACCAAGAATTAGAAAAATTGGGTTTTGATACGATTCTTTCCAAAAAAATAACGAATATTAAAGCTCCTATGCCCGGTTTGGTACTTGATATTTTTGTAAAAGAAGGAGATATTGTAAAAGAGGGGGATATTTTGGTTATTTTAGAAGCCATGAAGATGGAAAATAGTATTAAAATTGCTACTGAGGCTCAAATAGGAAAAATATTGATTCGTAAAGGAAATGCGGTAGAAAAAGGTGAAATAATGATTGAATTAATTTGAAAAATTTAGATAGATTTTCTGAGTTTAAAAAACAATCAAAAGAGGATTGGTTAAATCAAATTGAAAAAGATTTGAAAGGAAAATCACATTCAATTTTATTAGGAGATTCTTCATTCCAACCATATTTTCATTTTTCAGATCGAATCGAAATAAAAATTCCAAAATCGAAATCTGATAATCAATGGCAGATTGCAGAATCTATAAATTGTATAAATAATCAACTCGCAAATCGTCAAATTTTAGAAGCACTTGAAGGAGGTGCCAATTCCATTCAGCTGAATATAAAAAACACTTGGTCTCTTGCTGATTTCAGTGAGATATTTGAGTCTGTATATTTAGACTTTATTTCTATTCATTTCAACATAATAAGTATTGATTTTGATATCAATACTTTCTTTGAAATATTTAAAAATTACTTGGGAAATATTTCATTAAAACCGAATCAAATTTCGGGGTCTATTCAACATGAATTTTCGGAATTTCAGTTTAATTTATTTGATGAATTTACTTCTATAAAATACACAATTTTTAAAGAAGAAAAAGGTACTGATACAATCCTCTCTCTAGCGGATTTATTGGTTAAAGCGGAACATTATTTAGCTAATATTGAGGGTGAAAATAAAAGGAAACCATTGATTAATTCCATAGCTTTTAGCCTTGAAATCAATGATTATTTTTATCTAAACATTGCAAAAATAAGGGCTTTCAAAATACTATGGGCTACCATTTTAGAATCGTATCATATTGATTTTCAAATATTTACAAAAGTTTCTATTAGCACCAATTCTATTCCAAACGAAAATACTAGATTAATTTCTGCTACCAACCAAGCCATTTCAGCAATCGTTGCTGGGATTGATTTGATAGAAATTCAGGAATTTAATTTTGATCCCAATCAATTTGGATCTGGGTTCAATAAAAGAATTGCCAGAAATATTCAAAATTTATTAGCCGATGAATCAGGTTTTGCACATGTTTTTGACCCTTCAAACGGGAGTTATTTTATTGAAAATTATACTCGAAATATTGTAGAAAAAGTATGGACCGAATTTCAGAAAAAAGTTAATTAAAATTCCCAAAAAATGAAGAAAATCCTCGTAGCCAATAGAGGTGAAATAGCCCTCAGAATTATTAAATCCATTCAAAAAATGGGCATAAAATCTGTGGCTATTTATTCGGAAATTGATCGGAATGCTCCCCATGTTTTAGCAGCAGATGAGGCGGTTTGTATAGGTAAAAACCCCTCTAACCAATCCTATTTGTTAATCGATAAAATAATTGAAACTGCTCTCAATTTAGGGGTGGATGGCATTCATCCAGGTTATGGTTTTTTAAGTGAAAATGCCGATTTTGCTCAAAAAGTAACGGACGCTGGCATTGTTTTTATCGGTCCCAGACCTGAGTCAATCAAAATAATGGGTTCCAAATTGGCCGCAAAAGATTGTGTGAAAAAATACAATATTCCAATGGTGCCTGGGCTCGAATCAGCCATTGAAGACATCCCGTTTTCAAAGAAAAAAGCGCTAGAAATTGGTTATCCGATTTTGATTAAAGCCTCAGCAGGTGGTGGCGGAAAAGGAATGAGAATTGTTGAATCTGAAGCTGAATTTGATCAGCAATTGGAGCGTGCCATTAGCGAGGCAAGCTCTTCCTTTGGTGATGGTTCGGTATTTATTGAAAAATATGTGAGTTCACCAAGGCATATCGAAATACAAATTTTGGCTGACAATTATGGGAACACGGTTCATCTTTTTGAGCGAGAATGCAGTATTCAAAGGAGGCACCAAAAAGTAGTGGAAGAAGCGCCGTCTGCAATTTTATCAGAAGAAATCAGAGCTAAAATGGGAGAAGCAGCCGTTCTGGTGGCAAAATCATGCAATTATACTGGAGTGGGTACCGTCGAATTTCTTTTGGATGAAAATTTGAACTTTTATTTCTTAGAAATGAATACCAGATTGCAGGTGGAACATCCTGTTACTGAAATGATTACAGGCTTGGACTTGGTTGAACAACAAATAAAAGTTGCCAACGGTGAGCCATTAAGTTTGGTGCAATCCGATTTGAAAATAAATGGACATTCCATTGAATTGAGGATTTATGCAGAAGATCCACTGAACGATTTTTTACCCTCAGTAGGAAATCTGACCGCTTATAAAAAGCCTACTGGTCAAGGAGTTAGAGTGGATGATGGCTATCGGGAACAAATGGAAATACCGATCTATTACGACCCCATGATAGCCAAATTAACTGTGCATGCCAGCAACCGATTAGAGGCTATTCAAAAAATGAAGCAAGCTATTATTGACTTTAAAATAGAGGGCGTTGCCACTACCCTACCCTTTGGGAAGTTTGTAATGGAGCATGATTCTTTTATCAATGGTCTATTTGATACTCATTTTGTCAAAAAATATTTTGATCCAAGCAAATTGTTAATGAACAATAGTGATAGTTTCAAAGCGGCGGCGATATTGGCTTTGAAATTGTATTTGAAAGAAAGTCAAAAAACAAAAGTAGCTGAAAATACGCTCACTAACTGGACAATTACCAACAGATGAACCGGCCTGATTTTCAAAATATTAAACCTAAATATCAATCAAAACTTGAGGACCCATCAAGTCAGAAAAAATATGTAACAAACGAAGAAATTGCCATACAAGCCAGCTACAATTTTGAGCCGCTTGAGCAGCTAGGTTTCACTTCCGGAACAGCCCCATTTTTAGGAGGGCCTTATACCACCATGTACCTCGAAAAGCCCTGGACAATTCGACAATATGCTGGATTTTCTTCTGCCAAAGAAAGCAACCAATTTTATAGAGACAATCTTAAAAATGGACAAAAAGGGCTTTCTGTGGCCTTTGATTTAGCCACTCATCGTGGTTATGACTCTGACAATGAGCGTGTTATTGGCGATGTAGGTATGGCTGGAGTAGCGGTTGATACAGTGGAAGATATGAAAATATTATTCGAAGGAATCCCTTTGGAAAATATTTCAGTATCGATGACAATGAATGGAGCAGTGATTCCCATTTTGGCTTTTTTCATCTTGGCTGCAGAGGAACAGGGAGTGGCTCAAAGCCAATTAAATGGTACTTTGCAAAACGATATTTTGAAGGAATTTATGGTGAGAAATACCTATATTTATCCACCAGAAGCATCCATGAAAATAGTGGGTGATATTATCCAATATTCAGCCCAAAATATGCCAAAATTCAATCCGATTTCGGTTAGCGGCTATCATATGCATGAGGCTGGTGCACCCGCTCATCTCGAACTCGCTTATACCTTGGCTAATGGTTATGAATATTTGAAAACAGGTATTGAATCAGGTTTGAATATTGATGATTTTGCCCCCAGAATTTCCTTTTTTTGGGGAATTGGGATGAATTTTTTTATGGAAATTGCCAAATTGAGAGCGGGCAGATTACTTTGGTCAAAAATTGTGAAACAATTTGACCCGAAAAATGAAAAATCAATGGCGCTAAGGACCCACTGCCAAACTTCTGGCTGGAGTCTTACCGCACAAGACCCATTTAATAATGTGGCCCGAACAAC
>JAZKGO010000235.1:5564-7006 GCA_040385875.1 Bacteroidota bacterium | reverse complement strand
GAGGCAGGTAAAGAACAAATAGTGGGGGTAAATTGCTTTAAAAATATTGATAATCAAGCGATTAACACTTTATCAATTAATAATAATTTTGTTAGAAAATTACAAATAGATTCGATTAACAATGTAAAATCAAAGCGCAATAACGACTTGGTTAAAAAGGCTTTGACTGATATTACACTCACTGCCCAAACTGGAATTGGCAACTTATTGGAAAAAGCCATTACAGCTGCCAGATTAAGAGCCACGCTAGAAGAAATTACAGAAGCGATGGCCAAAGTTTTCGGGCGACATACCGCAAAAATTCGTTCTATCCAAGGAATATATGCTCATGAAATGAAAGATAATTTATCATTTGAAAAAGCTCGCCAGCTTTCAGATCAATTTGCAAAAATGGAAGGGAGAAGGCCAAGAATATTAGTGGCAAAATTAGGACAAGATGGCCACGACAGAGGTGCTAAAATAATCGCAACCAGTTTTGCAGATTTAGGTTTTGATGTAGATATTGGTCCGCTATTTCTTACTCCAAAAGAAGCTGTGATGCAAGCCATTGACAATGATGTACATATCATCGGAATCTCCTCATTGGCAGCGGGTCACAAGACACTTATACCACTACTATTCAAAGAGTTAGAAGAGAAGAATGTCAAAGATATGATGGTGGTGGTAGGCGGAGTTATTCCCCCTCAAGATTATGAATTTCTGTATCAATTGGGTGTAAAAGGTATTTTTGGACCTGGCTCTTCCATTGCAGATTCAGCCTGTGAAATTTTGCAGAAATTAATTCAAGAAATGAGCTAGATTGGATTCCATTTCTATAAAACTTAGTATGAAAAACCCAGAATAGACTTTAGTCAAGCAATTTCATAGAATAGAGGTTGCAACCCCTATTCTATAGAAATATTGAAAAATAAGGCTTTGTTTAATTTAATTGTGGATGATTAAACCTCACCCGCAGCCCCTCTCCTGCTGAGAGGGGAGCTAAACCCTCCTAAATTCAATAGTTTGTGATTTTCTATTGTGTAATTTACTCTCAAAAATCATATATTTAAAGTAACAAAGCCAAAAATAATTTAAAAAGCACTTTTCTCAGAAAGCAACCCTAATTAATTATACCGAATGAAAAGCAAAATAAAAATTCTTCAAGACAAACTAGAAAAGGGTAAACAGGGCGGTGGTAAAGTTAGAAATGATGCACAGCACAAAAAAGGCAAACTAACCGCTCGTGAGAGAGTTGAATTATTATTGGATAGAGGCTCTTTTGAGGAAATTGGAGCATTGGTCATTCATCGAACAATTGATTTTGGCATGGCCGATCAAATATTTTATGGTGACGGGGTAATCACAGGATACGGCACAGTGAACGGCCGATTAACCTATGTTTTTGCCCAAGACTTCACTGTATTTGGAGGAGCACTTTCAGAAACACATGCAGAAAAAATTTG
>JAZKGO010000235.1:2348-5464 GCA_040385875.1 Bacteroidota bacterium | reverse complement strand
CACCTTACCGCTGCCAATGATCTAGAATGCATTGAATCCATCAAAAAATTATTGAGTTATATTCCTCAAAATTGTGAAGATAAAAGCCCTTCATTGCCCTACATTTTGACGAATGAAACTAGAGAAGGGCTTGAGAATATTGTACCCAACAACGCCAATCAACCTTATGATATTAGAGAAGTAATCAATGGGACATGCGATTTGGATAGTTTTTTTGAAATTCATAAAAACTATGCCGAAAACATTGTGGTGGGTTTTGCTCGATTGGCAGGTAAAAGCATTGGAATTGTGGCTAACCAACCGATGAGCTTGGCGGGAGTCTTGGATATTGATAGTTCGAAAAAAGCAGCTCGTTTCGTAAGATTTTGCGATTGTTTCAATATTCCATTACTCGTTTTGGAAGATGTACCTGGTTTTTTGCCAGGCACAGACCAAGAATGGAATGGGATTATTAGCAATGGTGCCAAGCTTTTATATGCCTTTAGTGAAGCAACAGTTCCAAGGATTACCGTCATCACCAGAAAAGCTTATGGGGGTGCCTATGATGTAATGAACTCCAAACACATTGGGGCAGATATGAATTTTGCATGGCCAACTGCCGAAATAGCGGTGATGGGTGCAAAGGGTGCATCAGAAATAATTTTCAAAAAAGAAATTTCTGAATCCCAAAATCCACAAGAAAAACTAATAGAAAAAGAACAAGAATATGCCGAAATGTTTGCCAACCCTTATAAAGCAGCAGAAAGAGGATTCATTGATGAAGTGATAGAACCCAAATACACCCGGTCGAAATTAATTAAAGCCTATGCGATGCTTGAAAATAAAGTAGTAAAGAATCCCAAAAAGAAACACGGCAATATTCCTTTGTGATATTCAAGAATTATCAATAAATTTTCTACCTCACTTTTTTAACCATCCTTTTATTAAAGGGAACTTCCATAAAACCTCATAATTTTATTAAAACGGGATGACCCTTTATATTTAATTGAACTTTCAATAGGCTTGGAATAACATTCACTACAATCTTTCATTAATCCAATTACTCTATAAAACACAAAATATAAAAATTCCACGAATTTCTTCTTTTAGGGGTAAATGAAATCATGCTCAGTGAATTCAATACAAAAAAAGTTTAAATTTTTGTGGATTAAAATATATAATTATTTGCATAAAAGATAAAAATAAAAAGCTCAATAATTGAAATAGTCATATAAATACTCAATTAATTAGTATTATTATCAGCAATTATACCAAAAACTTAATAATTAATATACAATTGTAATATTCTTATTTTAAGTAATATTAAAATATTAATTACAAGACCCTACAATATTATTTGGATTCTATTTTTTTTATAATACTTTTGTAATATAAACTCGAAATCTTACAATTTTTTATACAAAACTTACAAGTACTTGAGGTTATTTTTTTGTAAAAAAACAATTTTATTATGTTTGTTTTTTTTAAATAGCCTAATTGAAAATAACTCTAATACTGAAGCGATTAACATTTAAATAAACTAAAAAAACAATATTTTTAAGATAAATTCTGACAGGATATCCTAATCTACAATCCAAATTCGACAAGATTTAAGAAGAAATTAACACTATATAAAGTGAGGTATGAGATTGTGTGTTTATATCGGTCATTGTTTTAGTATGAAAACGAAGTAAGCTTTTTCAAACCATATAATATAACCTAGTTGAACACAAATATATTAATTGAAATTTTAACCTTTAAACAAATTTATTTTACTTAATTTATTGATTATTAACCTAATAAAAATAGAACAAAAATGGACAAATTTTACAAAAAAAATGCCCCAAAATTGAGAAAAACTCCAAATTTATTTTTGGGGAAACTCTTAACACTAAGTTTACTTTTTACTTTTTCATTTCTTTTGGTAAATACAGTATCCTCTCAGGATATTAAAATTTATGAAAAAGATGTCAATGGAAATTTTGTTGAAAAAAATGATTTTTTACCTGGGGAAACAGCTTACATAGTAGGAACTGGTTGGACCCAAGACGCACTTGTTGATGTGCATATTGAAGAAGAACCGACACACGAACATGTTCATGATTTTCATAATACTGTGGTGACTAATGATACATGGACAATTACTTATCCTATTCTTGAAAGGCATTTTGGTGTTAAATTCTTAGTTACTGCTGAAGGACTAACAAGCGGAGTAGAGGTTACTGCAACTTTTACTGACGGTTTAAATTTTGGAGCTACAACTCAGATAAAATGTGCTGGAGAGGTTGCTACTTTTAGCGCAAATGCAACTGGCTCAGGTGGAACTCCAATAACTTTTATCTGGCAAGTCTCAACCGATGGAGGGACTATTTATAATACCATAAGTAATAATGCTATCTATTCTGGTGCTACAACAACTACCTTACTAATAAATACAAATATTTCATTAAATGGGAATAAATATAGAATTATAGGTACAACATCTGGTGGATCAAATCAAACTGCTGGGCCTGGAACTTTGACGGTCAATCCAGCTCCAACTATTTATAATGTGAATTTTAACGTTGCTGCACTTTGTGGTGGAGATTTTCAAGTTACTTTAAGTGGCTCGGAACTAGGTGTTTCTTATACACTTTACAGCCAAAATAATCCAAATATAGAAACCCTAATTGGTACTGGCAACCCACTTCAATTTACTTCTTGGACAACCGATCCCAATGATTCAAAAACCTACCATATCATAGCAAATGACCCTAGCAAGCCTACTTGTGCTAATTTTGAAATGAATGGTGAAGCAAAAGTAACTCAAGCCAATGCACCTGATCCATTTAATGTGACAGGTGGTGGTTCCATTTGCGGAGCTGGTCCATTCAATTATCCAATTGGTATTGATGGTTCAGAAACAAATGTTAGCTATCAAGTATGGTATTATGATGGTGTTAATCCTGCCATTGCGGTTGGATCACCAGCTGCAGGAACTGGTGCTGCAATACCTAACATATTTACTGCATCATTAGAAGGAACTTATACTGTTATAGGTACTAACACTACTGGAAATGCCTGTGCTACTCAAATGACAGGTTCGGCTTCAATTTCTGTTGATGTTATTGCACCAGTAATTGGTACACCAGCATCTG
>JAZKGO010000235.1:2028-2248 GCA_040385875.1 Bacteroidota bacterium | reverse complement strand
TCGGCTTCAATTTCTGTTGATGTTATTGCACCAGTAATTGGTACACCAGCATCTGGTCAAATAGTTGAGTGCGATGGAGCGGGTAATTCTTTAGCTTTAGACGCTTGGTTAGATAATAATGGAGGTGCAATTGCTACCGACAATCTAGGCTCGGTTACATGGACTAATGATTTCACTGGATTAAGTGATGATTGCGGAGCAACTGGGTCTGCAACTGTAA
>JAZKGO010000235.1:0-1928 GCA_040385875.1 Bacteroidota bacterium | reverse complement strand
TGGAAATACTTCTACAACCTCAGCTACATTTACTATTGAAGATACTACTGATCCTACTTTAGATACTACTGCAGCTGATCAAATTGTAGAATGCGACGGTGCAGGTAATACTTTAGAATTGGATGCTTGGTTAGCCGCTAACGGTGGCGCAACAGCAACTGATGCTTGCAGTAGCGTAACTTGGTCGAATGATTTCACTGGATTAAGTGATGATTGCGGAGCAACTGGGTCTGCAACTGTAACCTTTACTGCTACTGATGATTGTGGAAATACTTCTACAACCTCAGCTACATTTACTATTGAAGATACTACTGATCCTGCTCCAGTTTGTCAAAGTATCACCATTGAATTGGATGAAATAACTGGACTTGCTTCTATTACTAATGAGGACATTGATAATGGTAGTTCAGATGGTTGCAGCAGTGTTACCTTAAGTTTGGATAAGTATGATTTTGATTGTTCAAATATTGGTGAAAATACAGTTGTTCTTACTGTAACTGATGACTGCGGTAATTCAAGTACATGTTCAGCAACTGTAACAGTGACTGCTCCAACCAAAACAACTGCCAAAGTAAGCGCACCATCGGTTCGTTATATGGATGATGTTACTTTATATGCAGAAGTAGAATCAGTTTGTGAAGTTGGCACTTTAACTGGAACAGTTGAATTTTTCTTAGATGGTGTTTCGGTAGGTACCGCTCCTGCTTATCCAATTCCTGTAGGTGAAGTGGGTAATCCTGATAAATTAAGAGCAACTTTAATTCATAAAGTTACGGAACTTCCAAAAATACCTGATACTACTCCTTGGGTTGTAACAGCAGTTTTCACCCCAACAACACTTTATTATTTGGGAAGTGAAGGCACAACAGATTTGTTAATCAAACCGAGAGAGGCTGCTTATACAGGCGATGGTTTCTATACTGGCGATGTATTTGTATGGACTCCAACTGAAACCAGTAGTACAGGAACAGTCTTGTTAGCGGCAACGATTAAAGATACTAATATTCCAACTGGTGATGTTCGTGGTGCTAGAGTAACTTTTTATTATAGACAAGGTTCAAATCCATATACCTATATTCCAATACCAAGTGCTACTAATTTGCCTGTTAATTTGGTAAATATGTTAGATGGAACCGTTGGAACAGCTAGTGCAACTGTCCAACTTAATATCGGCAATCAGAATTCAGCAAGCTGGACTATTGCTGTCGGTATTAGTGGTGCATATATCAATAGAAAAGAAGCGCCAACTTCTATTGCTCTGATTACAGTTTCCAAGCCAGTAAAAGGTGGATATATAGTGGGTGGAGGAGAAATTGCTAATACACCTAATACCAATGGTTGGATTCGTGGTGCCGTGGGACAATCCACAAGCTTTAGTATGGATGTCAAATTTAACAATAAGGGCACAAATCCTCAAGGTAAAGTAAACGGAATATTGATAAAGAGCTATTATAAACCAGATGGAACTTTGGACAACAAATTGCATCAATATGAGGTGAAAAGTACGGCTATTTCAGTTTTAGCTGTTGGTCAAACAACAAGCAAAAAAGATGCTTCATTTACCAGCAAGGCTAATTTGGTAGAAATAATTGATGGATTATCGGTTGGTATTGAAGGAAATGCTAATTTGCAAGTTTCAATGATTGACAAGGGTACTGGAGCTAATTCACTATTGGATGTAATCGCAATCACGCTTCATAGAAAAGCTGGTGGTATATGGTTCTCTAGCGAATGGAATGGATCTAAGACTATCGAACGAGAAATTAGTAGCGGAGATATTTACGTTTCAAGTACTTCTGGCGCAAGGTTAGCAGATGAAGCAGAGACCAATGAAGAGATTCAATTAAAAATAGCTGCATTCCCTAACCCGTCCGAGGGTAAGTTTACCTTACAAGTAGAGGGTAACGAAAAGGAAAATATCGACCTTA
>JAZKGO010000234.1:23496-25365 GCA_040385875.1 Bacteroidota bacterium | reverse complement strand
TCCAACGATTATCGTGAATATCTAACAAATAGTTGCCTATATTTCCCATTTCGCCAGCACTTACGTATTGCTTGGCACCAGCAGCACCTTGAATAAGTATTGTTAAATCAAAACCTTTAAATTCCGCCCCAATATTCATACCACCTTGAAACATAGGTAGTTGTGTGAAATTAGTTCTTACTTGATCATCTGGTGTAATTTTACCATCATTATTATGATCTTTATATTTCATATCCCCTGGTCTCAAGGTTTTTACTATAGCTGTATAATCTGCTTTTCTTGAATCAATATCTGCCTGATCTTTAAATACGCCATCATAAATATAAGCCATAAAAGTATTCATAGGCTTGCCAGTGGTACGCTGCCATTCAGGTGCGCCGGGAGCCTCATCCCAGAATTCAATTTTATTTTTAGCAAAGCCCCCATTTACACTTACATTAAATTTAAAATCTTTGATTTGGCTTCGATATCCAAATAGGAAGTCAAATCCTTTGTTGGATACCTCGCCTAGGTTTTGTGCTGGCAATGTAATACCTGTTGACTGTGGTACTGATGCATTTTTAAACCAGAGAATTTCAGAACGATAATTAGAAAAATAATCTAACTCAAAAGAAAATTTTCCATTTTGTAATTGACCTTCTAAACCAATATTGGAATTGGATGCCACCTCCCAAGTGATATTTTCATTGGGTAATCGTGTTTCAAATAAAGTTTTTTGTTCGGCATCTCCCAAAATATAGCTTCTGAAACCGTATGTAGAAAGATATTGATAGGTAGCAGCAGTAGTTGAATTAGGTAAATTAACCTGATCATTACCCAATTGACCCCATGAACCTCTTAGTTTTAAGAAACTGATTGCAGGTATCTTCTTCATGAAACTCTCCTCAGACAATACCCATCCGGCCATTACGCCAGGGAAAAAACCATATCTTTTAGCTTCAGGGAACCTATCAGAACCATCATAACGCCATAAAAATTCAGCCAAATATTTTTCTTTAAAATTATAGGCCATTCTACCGAAATAATTAATCCTTGCTGTTTCGTAGCCACCGCCACCATTTGAGCGTTCAAGATCGCCTCCCGCAAACATTTGATCAAGAGCTGGTGAAATAAAGTATCTTCTAAATGCGCTAAAGTTATTTCCTTCGATAGTCTCCCTGTTCATACCTGCTAAAGCAGTTACTCCATGCACACCAAATTGTTTTTCATACGACAAAACACTACCTAAAAGTATATTCAATTGATCGTCAGATGTTTGATCTAGTCGAGGTTCGGCAGGCCCTCTTTTGCTAGCAACCAGCTTAGGAGTAGTGCCATCTGTCTCAAAACCAGATCCTTGCTGATAAAGCGTCCATGGTATTTGCCATAATTTTCTTGATCCAAATCTTTTATCAACAGCTGCTGTAGCAGTATATTTCAAACCTTCAACCCATGGAATTTTAATATTTAGCGATCCATTTGTTTGGAAATAATCCTGCTTCTGGCGGTCGTATCCTGAAAGATCCGTGGTAATTACCACAGGATTCTCTCCATTTTCAATATCAGGGCCCGGTAATCCATTAGGCCAATAAGCTTGCTGCTGAGGCTTACCTCTCATTTGCATTCTAAATATTGCACCAGCTGATCTCGTTGGGAAATTTCTGGCCTCCTCACGACCCAATAAACCAATGTTTATATCAACAAATTTATTGATTTTAGCATCTAAATTCAGCCTAATGTCATACTGCTGATAAGCCGTTGCTGATTTTTTGTAATAGCCATCTTGGTTTTGATAACCCAATGATGCTAAGTACTTTACATTTTCAGTACCGCCTGAAACTTGCAAATTATGCTGTGTTTGTGGCGACCATTCTTTCAAAGTAGCTTTAT
>JAZKGO010000234.1:7622-23396 GCA_040385875.1 Bacteroidota bacterium | reverse complement strand
GAAACTTGCAAATTATGCTGTGTTTGTGGCGACCATTCTTTCAAAGTAGCTTTATACCAATCCGTGTTTGGGTGTAACCAAGGGCTTGATCCATCTGCATATTTTTGAATGTCTGATGGTTGAAAAGGAGCTTTTCTAGTAGTTCCATCAGGTCTTGTGAAAGAGCCGGTGGCTTTGTAAGCAGCGTTTGCTCCAGCCCATTCATTCGTAGGCAATGCATAAATATCCAAATCATTCAACATGCTTACATATTGTGCTGCGTTGGTAAGTTTCGGAATTACGGTAGGTTGAGAGAATCCTTGATTTGCTGAGTAAGAAAATACCGGCTTACCTGTTTTACCACGCTTGGTAGTAATTAAGATTACTCCATTGGCAGCCCTTGAACCATAAATAGCCGCTGAAGCATCTTTTAGAACCGATACACTTTCAATATCATTTGGGTTTAGCCGATCTAAACCACCTGCTCTATTTGGAATACCATCCACAACAATAAGTGCATCGCCATTATTCAAAGTGTTTGAACCCCTAATTCTAATTGCGGAACCATCGGCTCCTGGCTCTCCACTTCTATTCACCGCCACTACGCCGGCCATCCTACCTGCTATTGAATTACTTAAATTCACAACAGGCGATTTCACCAATTCTGTTCCCTTTATCGATGAAACTGAACCTGTAATAGTTTCCTTTTTTTGCACACCATAACCAACTACAACTACCTCGCCAAGCGCTTTTACATCCACTTTCATACCTACATTGATTTGAGTACGATTGCCAATCAAAATCTCTTGCGTCTCATAACCTACCGCACTAAAAACCAAGGTGTTATTGGCGTTTACGTCGTTTAGGTTAAAGTTACCCTTTGCATCAGTGGTTGTACCTCTATTAGTACCTTTCACTAAAATGCTTACTCCAGGAATACCAGAGTTGCCAGCATCAGTATCTGTAACTGTACCAGTTACATTTTGCACAAAATTTGCCCTCACATTTGCTTTCTTTGCTAAAGCATCGGGCGTGGCTTGTATCCATATCGCAATTGTAAAAATTGCTAAGAATACATTTGATGTAAGTTTTTGTCTCATAAATGTTCTTTTAATTTAGGGATGTTAAAAATATTACATTATTAGGGGTTCAATATCACTTTTCTGTAGTGAGGGACACGCTTCAATCAACAAGCTATATAAGGTTTGCTTTAAAAACTTGATGGATGGAGGATTAAATCAAATATATGAAAAAATAATTGTTTTAAAAATACAAGAAAAAATAATTTTAATGCCAAAACAAGCAGCTATTTAGGGTAAAAGTGTTACTTAATATAACGATTCCGCTATTTAATATAACTGCAAACATTTGCACATTTTTTCGCAAACGATTGCATGAAATTCTATTTTTTTTAAAACTTTAGATAATTTTTTACTAATCATGAAGAAAACAATCACATTCTAAGAAATTAGTCAGGCAACTTTGAATTGCCATTTCTACGACCATTCGGCCACTAAAAAGCAATGAGAGAATAGCAAAAAGATAAAAATAAGTGGAAGGGAATTATTCAAAACTAACAGAACATTAGTCTTCAGTAATTTCTTTGTAGGATGCAACAGTAGTATTTCACAAATTGGCCTTATACCCAACTTAAACTTTGAAAATACTTTAGCCAATTGGTTCTCTGAGAATTACATTTAATCCAAATCCCTAAACCATAAATGATAATTATATTAATAATGAAATTTAGCGTTCCTTAAGATTAGTTTTCAAAAAACCAAAAAGAAAAACCGCATAGATTATTATATCCATGCGGCTTTCAACTTTTAAATTATACTATTTCAAATGTGTATATTACTCATAACCTGGGTTTTGAACCAATTTTGTATTACGCTTAATCTCGTCTCTATTGAATGGACGATAATACATTTTGTTGTTCCACTTTCTAGTTTCGTTTTCTGTGTTATCCACCACAGTGTATTTATAATCGTAAACAGACTTGTCGTATCTGTAAGGAACAATAGGGCTCTTTCCTGGTTTTAGAGTGGCAACAATATTAATTGTTTTGATACCACGGCCAACCGTAGTGGGTGCAATTAACCAACGACGAGTATCATGAAAACGATGCTCCTCATAGGCTAATTCAACTCTTCTCTCATTTACATATCTATTCCAAAGATCTGTTCCTGAATCTGTAACAGCTGGCATACCTGCTCTAAATCTGATTTTGTTTAACCAAGCTTTTGCTTCTGCTTCATCACCTGTTTTAATAGCTGCCTCCACATAGTTCAACACTGCTTCAGTGTATCTGATAAATGGCCATGGCACAACTTGTGCATTGGATTGATTATCAGGCAATGCTGGATTTGGATCGATAAATTTACGAGTATAGTAGTGAGTGCGACTACCGTTCCAGTTTTCAATTGCAGACTCTCTTGTGTCAATTCCATTCAATTTATTTCCTTTTCCATCGTCATAATAACCAGTTTGAATCTGACTAACCGGATCCAAACCAATTACGTCAGACGGTCTTGGCTTCCAATTAGCACCATCATATAATACTGTAGCATAAAAGCGGGGATCACGATTTGTATAGGGGTCTGATGCATGATCAGCCTTCGACCAATCAAATTTAGAGCCATCCATCATTTCATAATCATCAACCAATTGCTGGATGGGTGCATTACCTGCCCAGTTATGATAGCCGTTAGGCCCATTGTTGATACCATAATGCAAACCGCCCAGTGGCCAGTTGTCTTCAACTGTATATAAAGCGGTAGCACTTCTTTGGAACAATAGTTCAGAAGCACCTGATGGGTCAGCTGCGCCTGATCCACCTCCCATAGCGATTGCAGTATAGTTCTCCTGACCCTCTTTTGCAGAAGCGGGTGCAGATAAATTCAATTTATAACCAGTTGATGCATCTAGTACAGCTTTTGCAGCAGCTTTTGCAGCAGCATATCTTGCCGCTTGGCCACCTGCAGGATAGGCCAATAATGGAGAACCTAAACCAGCACTTATAGCCGAAGCTTTCGTAGCATCATGTAAGTCAGAGGCTGCATATAGCAATACTCTCGATTTTAAAGCCAAAGCCGATACTTTCGATGCTCTACCCTTGGTTTCTCCTTTGCCATCTAATAATACAGCAGCTTCGTCTAAATCTTTGACAATAAAACTTATAGTTTCCGCAAATGTATTTCTGGCTGCGGTATAGTCCTCATTCAATCCATAAGGTTTGTCAATTAATGGTACTCCACCGTAAGTTCTCATTAACTGTTGATAATAATAGGCTCTCAAAAACTTAGCTTCTCCCAATAACCTATCTCTAAGCACTGTATTAGTAAAAGTAGCTGTAGGAAGCCTCGAAATGGCCACATTGGCTTGACGAATGGCCAAATACATATTATCCCAGTTGTAAGTACTGCTGAACCAAGCTAAGTTTGATGGACTTTCGTTTGCTTCTGTAAATGTATTGATACCACGACCTGCATGGGTAAACATCGCTTCGTCAGTATAGGCAGCCATAGCTTGTTCTTCAAAGCCACCATACCCCAAAAACGAGTAAACGTTAAAAATAAATGCTTCAGAAAGAGGGCCATCCGACCATGTAGCCTCACTCGAAATCTTATCGAGCGGCTGCGTGTTTAAAAAGCCTTTATCACATGAAAGTGTCGTAACCACTATCATTGCAATAAAAACTATTGAATATTTAATTGTTTTCATATTATTATATTTTGATATTATAAATCAATTTTCTTAGATTATTGGATAAACTAAATTGAAAATAAATTGTTTAAAAACTTAAAGAGAAACCTCCGTTTATTACTCTAGATAAAGGATAGTATACACCATTACCAGCTTCTGCTTCTGGATCAAATACTTTATGTTTATCGATTGTAAATAAATTTACACCATTAACATAAATTCTTAGGCCTCCAATTTTAGCTTTTGATAATACGCTGGCTGGTACATTATAGGCCAATTCAACGTTTTTCAAACGAATATAATTTTTGTTTAATAAAAACAAAGTGTTTTGGCTTGCTTGACCTCCTGTATACCAAGCATCATTTCTGCTTGAAAGGCGAGGAAACTCACTACTTGGCTTATCAATTGACCATCTGTTGTCGTGATCATATTTGGTATAGTTTCCAATATCGCCCGACTCTGTTTGGAAACGAACCAAAGCGCCTGTTGCTCCTTGAAATAAGGCAGATAAATCCCAGTTTTTATAGGATACATCAATTGTTGAACCGAAGTTGAAAGTAGGTGTAGCATTTTTATCTAACCTTGTTCTATCATCTGTATTTATTTTTCCATCCCCATTGATATCCTTCATTTTCATATCTCCAGGCAATAACTGCCCAGTAAGAGCTGAATAATCCAATTTGTTGGCATCTATTTCCGCAGTATTCAAGAAAGCTCCGTCCGACTCGTATACTAAATAGGAACTAATTGGTTTACCTTCTTGCAATTGATAAGCAGGTGCACCTGGAATTTCATCCATAAAAACCACTTTGTTTTTAGCATAACCACCATTTACTGCAAACCTAAATTTCAAATCTTGAGAAGCTTTCAAATTATAACCTGCGTTGAATTCAAATCCAGCATTATCGACCTTACCCGCATTTACAGGTGGCAATAATGCATTAATACCTGATGATGAAGGAGTTGAACCAGTTTTTTGAATCAAAATATCAGTTCTTTTATTCAAGAAGTATTCTAATGTCAAATCAATAGCTCCATTGAAGAAAGTACCATCTAAACCAATATTATAGTTAGTTGCTCTTTCCCAAGTAAAATTAGGGTTTGCCAAAACGGTCTCCCCTAATGACGATTTCACTTGAGCATCAATTGGGAATTGACCAAAACCATAAGAAGAAAGGAAAGCGTACTCTTGTAAACGTCCATTATAGAATACCTGGTCATTACCCATTTGACCTCTGGATGCTCTCAATTTCAAATAATCGATACCTTTTACCTTAAAGAATGGCTCGTTTGTAATATTCCAGCCTAACAAAATACCTGGAAAGAAACCAAAACGGCTGTTTTCAGGGAAAATGTATGAACCATCATAGCGACCAATAAACTCGGCCAAATACTTTTCTTTATAATTGTATTGCGCACGTCCATAGTATCCGAGTCTTGCTCTGTTATATGCCGAGCCCCCAACGTCTTGACCTATTGAACCACCCGCAAATAGCTGATCTAATGCGCTTGAAATATAATTTCTTCTAAATGCGTAAAAACCTTCGCCTTCAAAAGTTTCTTTAGTGACACCAGCCATTAAACCAAATGTATGATCTGAACCAATTTTTTTATCATAATTCACCATGGCAGTCATATTGGTATTCAAAACTGAACTATAAGATTGTGCTAAACGTGGGTCTGTGAAGTTTGAACGAATTGCTCCCTTCAAATTAGGGTCTCCGTTAGCATCAGTTCCTGTACCATCCAAATAATACAATGTCCAAGGAGTTTGCCATCTTTTATTGGTTTCCGAATTTTTATCGATCGATCCCGAAAGCGTTAAACTTAAACCAGCTACCCATGGATTGGTTACTACAACAGATCCATTTGCTTGGGTATAATCTTTTGGAATATCATGATAACCTGTAGCATTAGTAGTAATTACATAAGGGTTTTGACCATTCTCAATATCTGGGCCTGGCTTTCCATTTGGCCAAACTTCTGGCTCAGTAGGGCGACCACGCATCAACATACGGAAAATCGAACCTGCACTTTCGGTAGGGTATCTTCTTTGCTCACGACGAACCATGATTCCCATAGTTGAAGTAATGTATTTGTTTACATTTGCAGTTAAATTTGCACGAAAATTGTATTGACTAAAATTAGTTGCCGAATTTTTATAAATTGCGTCTTGCTTATTTAAGCCCAATGAAGTAAAGTATTTAACATTTTCAGAACCTCCAGAAAGCGTTAAATTATGACGAGACTGGCTTGCCCAAGTTTCAAAAGCATCCCCAAACCAATCCGTATTAGGAAATCTCCAAGGGTCTGAGCCATCCGCATATTTAGCTAATGCATTTGGGTTATAGTTGGCATTTAATGGATTAACACCAGGAGTTGGCGACTTATAGGCTCCAGTCGTCCTAATACTGTTTGAAGCGGCTGCCCATTCTCCAGCAGGAATTGCTTTATAAATAGGCAATTCGTTCATGATAGCGGCATATTCTGATGAACTAGACATTTCAGGAACCCTTGTCGGTTGTGACAAGCCTTGGTTGAAGTCATAAGTGATGCTTGGTTTACCAGATTTGCCTTTCTTAGTCGTTACAATGATTGCACCATTGGCAGCACGAGCCCCATAAATGGCTGCTGAAGCATCTTTCAAAACTGAAATACTTTCAATATCTCTTGGATTTAAACGACTCAAGCCACCATCTCTATCAGGTATTCCATCAATAACTATCAATGGGCTGTTATTTCCCAGAGTGTTTGTACCACGAATAGACACTCTTGCTGCATCAGCACCCGGCTCACCTGATGTTTGAATCACCACTAAACCTGGTAAGCGACCAGCTAATGAACTACCCATGTCTTGGGTTGGCGATTTGATCAATTTTTCTCCTTGTACTTGTACAACAGCACCCGTTACAGTTGCTTTTGTTTGAGTGCCGTATCCTACTACTACTACTTCACCAAGAGCTTTTACATCCGTTTTTAAACCTATGTTAATCTGTGTACGGTTTCCAACGACTACTTCTTGACTTTCATAACCCACCGCACTAAAAACTAGGGTGTTGTTTGCACTAACGTCATTCAAGCTATACTTGCCAGCAGCATCGGTGGTTGTACCACGATTGGTGCCTTTCACAAGTACTGTTACCCCAGGCACTCCTCCGCCAGCTTCAGTATCCGTTACGGTACCAGTGACGTTTAGCACAAGAGTTGCTCGAATTGTGGCATTTTTACTAAATGCCTCTGATGCATTTTGTATCCACAGTGCAATCGCAAAAAAAGCAATGAATACATTAAATGTAAGTTTTTGTTTCATAAGTGTTAAAATTTAATTAATAAAGTTGAAAAATTGTTTTATTGAAGGGTTCATCGTAAAACACTTAATAGCATTTCTTTGAAGTATCCTAAAACCGTTGGTTAATAAAAAACTTCCAAAAAGGGCATTTTTAAGAGATTTACTCAAATATATACAAAATAATTGCTAATTAAAATACAATAAAAAATTATTTTAATGCCAATAAATACTGCAAAAGGTGTTCAAAATGGGATACTATATAGGAAAACCAGTATCTGATACATGTTCAAACATTTGCACAGGACAATGCAAATGTTTGCGCAAAAAACCATTTTTTTTTCTACTTTTACGAAAAAAGTGAAAAGCTATGAAGAAAAAGCAACCAACCATCAAAAATATTGCCGAAGAGTTAGGAATATCATTTTCGACCGTTTCACGTGCATTACAAGATAATTCAAGGATTAGTACAAAAACCAAAGAAAAGGTTTGGGAGGTTGCCAAAAGAATTGAATACATTCCTAATCCTGCAGCTTACTTCTTGAAAAACAACAAAACCTTTGCTGTTGGCATACTAATACCCTCCCTCCATGAGCCGTTTTTTGCTGATGTAATTAGTGGGATTGAAAATATAATTGAAGTAAAGGGCTACCATACTATCGTTATTCAATCAGGAGAACGTTTGGAGAAAGAGCAAAAGGCGGTGGAAACCTTTTTGAGAATGAGAGTGGATGGTCTAATTGTTTCCATTTCCGGAGAAACAAGTCAATATACCCATTTTCAAAAGCTTGAAAGCTATGGTATTCCAGTCGTTTTTTTTGACCGAGTACCTAGAGAAGAGGGTTATAATAAAGTGAAATGTAATACTAAATATGGAGCTACTTTAGCAATAGATTTTTTGCATCAGAAAGGATACAAAAAAATAGCTTTTATCAATGGGCCTGAAAATTTGGAAACGGCAGAAAACAGGTTGAGTGGATATTTAGAAGGATTAAAAAAAAACAATATTCAATTGGATCCAACACTCATAACTAATTGTGATTTAAGTGTTTCGGACACTGCTGATAAATTTAATGAGCTTATATGCCTACCAGAAATCCCTGATGCGATACTCACCTTTAATAATTTTACTGCGATGTATTCAATGAAAACTTGCCGAAAAAATGGCTTAATACCCAATAAAGACATTGCTTTTGTAAATTTTGGAAATTTCCCATTGATAGAATATATGGATAACCCACCAATGGCTTCCATTGAACAGTTTCCGAAAGAAATGGGTAATAGTGCAGCAAAATTATTAATGGATTGCTTAGAAGATAGTACAGAAAAAACTATAAATAAAGAGATTATGATTCAAACCAAACTGATTATTAATAACTTATGATCTTTCAACAGGAATATTATTGCAAAAAAAAAGCGGTTTATTTTGTAAAAAATCAACCGCTTCAAATAGGACTAAAAAAAATTACTCACCCATCGCCTTTAGCTTTTCTTCCATTTTCAAGATTCTATACAAGTTTTTAAGATTGTCTTTGATCTCATCTTCTTGCTTCACTTTATAAGCCGTTTCAAAAAATGGTAAGGCTTCCATAAATTTTGCAATAAATTTATCCTCCATAGCTTTACCATTGTTTTTATATTCAGCTGAGGTAGGATTCAAATTGTCGTAAGGTCTTTTCAATTCAACACCTTCATTGAAGCTCATAACCCCCATATTGAAATTAGCATCATAGTTTGTAGGCTCCACATCTAAAGACTTCTTGTAGTAAGCAACAGCGTTGGCTTTATCTAAATCTCTGGTTTTTGCTAAAGCATCAATTTTAGATTTCACCTCAGCTACATTTACTTGCTTAGCATCTTCCGCCGCTTTTTCCTCTTTTAGCTTATTTAGCACATCTGTTTGCTCCTTTAAAAACAACTCCGCTTCCCCTAATCTTCTTTTAATGTCAGCATTTTTGGGTTGTTTTTTTAGTTGATCTTTTAATCTATTGCGTTCGTCAGTATAGGCTTGTACTTGTGAAGCTTTAGTTTCCAATTTACCTTGAACATCGCTGCCTTGATCAATCTGACTATTCAACTTTTTTATTTCTGAATTACTTGAGCTAGCGGCATTATCATATAAAATAGCAAGGTTTAGTAAATTATTCACATTTTTTGGATCTTTCTCCACCATTTCTTTCAGGCTATTAATAGCTTGATCCAACTTACCAGTCGAGATATAATAGTTCGTTTTCTCCGCTTTCAAATCTTTATTATCAGGGTTTTTCTCAATTCCTTTTGACAAAATTGCAATTGCTTTTTCGTCATTTTTTGCTTTTCTGTAAGAATTAAAAAGTGCGTAATAAACGATTGGATCATTACCACCTAGACTTACATGTTTTTCATAAGCATCAATTATACCCGCATCATCATTTAGTTGTTGAGAAGCTACCCCATAATACATAGTAGCAACAGTATCCTTAGGATCAATAGTAGCCGCCATTTTAAAAGCCGCCTGAGCCTTTACATAATTTTGCTTCGAATAATTACCAGCCCCAGCCTGAATATATGAATCATGAAGCAACTTACCAGATAAGGCAGCTTTAGCTTCTTTAGCAACTGAACCTTCCTTGCCCCCTTTTGTATCTAGTTCAATCGCCTTCTTGTAAGCCTCAGTAGCCACATCAGCTGCGGAAGAATCTGCTGACAAGGCATATAATGCAATGCTTTCATAAGCTTGTGCTCTTTCAAACCATGTGCGAGCTTTTATATTAGACTTAGGATTAGTTATATCTTTATCACTTTTTTCCTTTGCTTTTTTATAGCCATCAATTATTAATTTATCAGCATCAGTCTGTGCTTGAGAAATAAATGCCAGGGTAAAAAGTAAACCCGATAAAATCGATTTTTTCATTTTTTAATCATTTTTGTTTCAAGCAAATTTCAGAAAAATATTTAAATTTTAAATTAATTTGGGATTAATTTTTCTGAATTTGCACTTTTTTATTATTTTTTTTAAAATAAACAGGTTTTAAATCTAACTATTCTTTATCTTCCTCAGCCTCTTCGTCATTCTCAGTATCTAAATCCTCTTCAATTTCGTCTTCCAACTCTTCAATATCTTCTACAATTTCCTCTCCCTCTATGATTTCTACATTGGCAATAACGTTTCCATCTTCATCTAATTCAACAACTTCAGTTTTTTCGTCTATAATAGCGGCCTCTTCAGGATCTTTTCTGATTTTAGTTACAGACGATATCTCGTCATCCTCGTTTTTCAATCGGATTAATTTAACTCCTTGGGTATTTCTACCCATTACTCTTAGTGTAGCCACCTCCATACGAATCAAGATTCCAGATTTTGTGATGATCATTAAATCGTCATTATCTGTTACTTCCTTAATGGCAACTAAATTGCCAGTTTTCTCGGTAATATTTAAGGCTCTCACCCCTTTACCTCCACGGTTTGTAACTCTGTAAGCATCTACCTCTGAACGCTTACCAAATCCTTTTTCAGAAACCACTAAAAGTTGTTGCACTTCGGGATTATCAACACAAACCATCCCTATGGCCAATTCATGAGGCTTTTCATCGTCAATCCAAATACCCCTTACTCCGGCTGCTGAACGACCCATAGGGCGTACTCGAGTTTCTTCAAAATGTACGGCCCTGCCAGTATTGGTGGCTATGATAATATGGTTATTACCATTAGTAAGCGCTACATCTAATAATCTATCTCCTTCCCGAATAGTAATAGCAATAATTCCATTTTGTCGTGGTCTTGAATAAGCTTCCAAAGACGTTTTCTTAATAGTACCATCCTGTGTACACATCACAATATAATTATTGTTGATATAATCTGGATCAGTGATACTTTTTACATTAATAACCGATCGAATGGTGTCGTCAGCCGTAATATTCAATAAATTTTGAATAGGACGCCCTTTTGATGTTTTGGAGCCTTCTGGTACTGCATACACTCTTAACCAGAAGCATTTTCCGTTTTCAGTATAAATAAGCAACCAATTGTGCATAGTTGCGGTAAATAAATGCTCGGTATAATCGGTATCTTTTGTGGCCACAGCTCTAGAGCCCACTCCACCTCTACTTTGAGTGCGATATTCTGATAATAGTGTGCGTTTTATATAACCTTGATTCGAAATAGTAATCAACATTTCATCATCGGCAATCATGTCCTCCACACTGAATTCGTCATCCATAGGGTTAATGAGTGTCCTTCGTGCATCACCATATTTGGCTTTCATGTCAGCCAGCTCATCTTTAATTATTTGCAACTGACGAGCAGGGTTGGCCAAAATATCCATTAAATCGGCAATGGTCATTTGTATTTCGGCATATTCTTCTTGAATCTTGGCGATTTCAAGTCCTGTAAGTCTTTGCAATCTCATTTCAAGGATTGCTTTGGCTTGTATTTCTGAAAGGCCAAATTGCGTCACTAAACCAGTTTCGGCTTCCTTAGGATCTTTTGAGGCTCTGATTAAGGCAATTACCGCATCTAAATTATCCAATGCAATAATTAGTCCTTCTAAAATATGTGCTCTTTTTTGTGCTTCACGCAAGTCGTAATTCGTACGTCGAATCACTACTTCATTTCTATGATCTACAAAATGAACAATCAGATCCTTCAAGTTCAGCATCATTGGACGGCCTTTTACCAAAGCCACATTGTTCACGCTAAAGGAAGTTTGTAATTGAGAAAATTTATATAAATTGTTTAAAACTACATTAGGTACAATATCTTTTTTCAAATCAAAAACAATTCGCATACCTTGGCGATCTGATTCATCTCTGATTTCAGAAATCCCCTCTATCCTTTTATCATTCACTAAATCAGCACATTGCTTAATCAAATTGGCCTTATTAACCATATAAGGTATTTCTGAAATAATAATTTGGTCTTTACCATTTTTCGAAGTTTCAAAGTTGGCATTGCCTCGCACTACAATTCTACCTCTACCTGTTTCAAAAGCATTTCTGATCCCTTGCAGACCAAAAATTGTACCGCCAGTTGGAAAATCAGGCGCTTTAATATGCTCCATCAACTCTGAAATAGTGATATCCTTGTTATCGATATAGGCAGTAATTCCATCTACTACTTCGTTCAAATTATGGGGAGCCATATTGGTGGCCATACCTACCGCAATTCCAGAAGTTCCATTCAAAAGCAAGTTGGGAAGCTTGGAAGGCATCACTTTAGGCTCTTGCAAAGAATCGTCAAAGTTGGGTTGAAAATCAACAGTATCTTTACCCAAATCAGAAAGCATCTCATCGGCGATTCGTTTCAATCGTGCCTCAGTATAACGCATGGCTGCAGGTGAGTCACCGTCAACAGAGCCGAAGTTACCTTGCCCATCGACCAAAGGGTATCTTAATGACCAATCTTGTGCCATCCTCACCATTGTATCGTACACAGATGCATCACCATGCGGGTGATATTTACCCATCACCTCTCCGACAATTCTAGCTGATTTTTTATGTGCTTTGTTGTAATGAACACCCAATTCTTCCATTCCGTATAACACACGACGATGGACAGGCTTGAAGCCGTCACGCACATCAGGTAATGCACGAGAAATAATAACAGACATCGAATAATCGATGTAAGCAGTTTTCATTTCGTCTTCGATATTGATTGGAAGGATATTTCCGTGATTATGTTCTGGTTCTTTATTCTCCAGTTCTTCTGCCATAATAAAGCTGATATAATTTTAATCTAAATCTTAATGCGGAAAAATTTAAATTTTGTATGAAAAAGACTAATTTGTTATAAAAATAATTATACAAATATCGTTAAAAATAGCCAAATTGCCAAAAGATTTTTCTCTAAAATAACGGTTATATTGTTTAAAACTGAAAATACTTTATGCCGAGAAAATAATTAATATGTTTTTTGGCTATAAAAATGAAATCTGAAAATATTAGTAGGAAAACCAATGAGACCAAGCACCATTAAAAATATAATTAATTACAGAAAACTCTTCTATTATTTGTTTATTTTTAGCCTATTTTCGAATTGTAAATCAAATCAAGAAAATAATAGAAAAGAGACAAATAAAAATACTGAAACGGTCAAAAAGAGCCCGCAACCAGAGAATAACTTCAATCCTAGAAATCAACTTATCCCTGAAAAATCCTATGAAATCAGAGATTATGTGCGTAAAAATGGAAAAGCAAAATTTGGATATATTGGAGGCAGAGAATTTAAGAATTTAGAAAAGTTATTGCCTCAAAAAACTCTGAATGGACAAAAAATAATTTACCAAGAATGGGATATTCATAAAAAGATAACCCATAAAAACAGAGGAAAAGATAGACTTGTGACTGGATCTGATGGTAAAGATTATTTTACAAATGACCATTATCGGAGCTTTCTATTACTTTTGATAAATTCTAATTGAAAGTTTGATTATTTAAGCCCAAAATTTTCACCTAAAAAATGCCAAATTTTATATTAAGTACCTCCATTCCTGATTATAATACTGAAGATATTTTAGTAGCCAAAATCGATGGATCTAAAAGCAAAACTTTAGCTAAGTTTTTTACCATCATCAGCAAGGAGCTTTATTTTCCGGATTATTTTGGTGCCAATTTAGATTCTTTTGACGAAATGATAAACGACCTGACCTGGCTTGAACATGAAGCTGTAATCATTGTAATTATTCATTTTGAAGATTTCCTAAAAAATGAAGTAATGGATGATGATGAAGATTGTAAAGGACTCATTCTGAGCCTACTAGATCAGGCTGCTGACGACCAAAAAAACACCAAAGACGGAATCCCAATTAAGATAATAATCGAAGTGGATAGCGAGGTGATTCAATACCTCAACGAAATGGGAATTGAGTTTTTGAAAAATTAGGTTCTTCCGATAGCAAAAAGCCTATTCTCTCTCCCAATCAAAAAGCTTTTTAAATCCTTTTTTCTTCTTTTGTTCTTTTTTTGCACGCTTACTCATGGTGTACTCATTTGATTTTTCCCATGGCCAATGTTTTCTAGCAGCGATAAATGAGCCCCCTCTATAAGCTCCACCTTCATGCAAATGCTCAAACTTAACGTGGCAGCTTTTCATCGGGCACCTCGGAGCCCAACAAGAACTAATGGAAATAATAAGGATAAACAATAAAAGAAATTTCTGCATTAAAAGAATTATTAATCTCAACACCATTACATTAATTCAGAAAACGAAAAATAATCCGAAAAATTCTCTAAATCAAAATTTTAAAATGGTTTGATTTGAATAATTTGACTATAAATGGATCTCACTGATAATTGATGCAACCAAATGAAGATTATGACCACAATCAAATAAACTCTTTAATATCACTGATTATTTTGTTAGCCAAATGGACCGCCGTTGATTCTGACTCAGATTCTGAATAGATTCGGATAATAGGTTCAGTATTCGATTTCCGTAAATGGACCCATTCATTTTCAAAGTCAATTTTTAGGCCATCTATGGTATTCAATTGTTGTTTTGCGTACTTTTTCTCAATGTAGTTCAATACCGCATCTACATCAATATCAGGTGTCAATTCAATTTTATTCTTGGAAATAAAATAATTTGGATAAGTTTTTCTCAAAAAAGAGGAAGACTTGCCAAAATGGGCCAAATTACTCAAAAACAGCGCAATACCCACTAGGGCGTCACGGCCATAATGTGATTCAGGATAGATAATTCCCCCATTACCCTCGCCCCCAATAATTGCGTTGGTGCTTTTCATGAGGTTCACCACATTTACCTCTCCCACAGCTGAAGCATAATATTTACCAGCTGCCTTCTCTGTAATATCTCTCAAAGCTCTAGTTGAGGATAAGTTGGAGACCGTATTACCGGGAGTATTTTTTAGCACATAATCGGCAACTGAAACAAGCGTATATTCTTCGCCAAAATAACTACCATCATCACAGATAAATGCAAGACGATCTACGTCTGGGTCAACCACGATGCCCAAATCATACTTTTTCTTCAAAATTTGGTCTGAAATTTCTGTTAAATTTTCAGGTATTGGTTCTGGGTTGTGGGCAAAATGACCGGTAGGTTCACAATTGATTTTAGTAATATTGGTTACTCCCAATGCCTCTAGTAGCATGGGAATTACGATGCCTCCAGTTGAGTTTACTGCATCAATAATTACACTAAAATTTCTATCAGCAATTGCCTTTTTATCCACCAATGGTAAGGCCAATATTTTTTCAATATGCTTTTGAAAATAGGTATTATCTTCAATATACTTACCAATTTTTCGGACTTCACAAAAGATAAAGTCTTCATTTTCAGCAATTTCTAAAACTTTTTTCCCTTCCTCATCATTGATAAATTCTCCTTTTTCATTCAAAAGTTTCAATGCATTCCATTGAATCGGATTATGACTTGCCGTCAGGATTATACCCCCCAAAGCATTTTCTTCAGGAACGGCTATTTCAACAGTTGGGGTGGAGGAAAGCCCTAAATCAATGACATCTATGCCTAACGATTGAATAGTCCCCACTACAATTTTCGTAATAAATTCACCTGAAAGTCTCGCATCTCTACCAATGACTATTTTGGTAAGTCCTTCATTTTTCCTTTTCAGAAATGTAGCAAATGCTGCGGTATATTTTACAATTTCAATGGGTGTCAAGGAATCTCCAGCTTTGCCTCCGATTGTACCTCGTATTCCGGATATTGATTTTATAATGGCCAATTTATTTTATTTTAATATTTAAACGGTAGTTAATTAAGAATTCAATCAATTGTTCGCTTTAATCAACTGAACATCAGTTGTTAAAATCGAACTGGAGGCCCCTCTGAAAGTACCTGTTAC
>JAZKGO010000234.1:0-7522 GCA_040385875.1 Bacteroidota bacterium | reverse complement strand
GCTTTTTGCAAAAGAGTATACTCTGGATTTTGTGGCAAACCTTCCTCTCTGATATAATAATCAAAATTTTGATAAATATAGTTGCAAAGACTCATCAAAAATTTTGTGGTGGCCCAATTTGAATCGGCGGCAATTTTTCTGGCGACTTGATCCACCAGGGTAGTTACGCCCACTTTCTTTAAATAAGGTGATAATATTTCTAACTCAGCCTCATTGTATTGAAAGGGTAATTTACTCGCACCAAAAGGGAAAAACACAAAGTCAAAAGTGTTGAATGATAAAGTTTGAACATTTATCAATGCATCAAATACTAATCGGTCTGTTTTTTGATTAAAAAAGGCAACAGTTTGAATGTTCCCTTCAAGGTCAACATTTTGGTAAATCTGGCTTGGCTTTGGGTAAATCTCTATCTTGAAATTCTGAAGAATCAGGCATTCGCTTACTTTAGGAAACAAATAAATGACATGCGGATCTAAACTTACCTCGCCAGAATATTCGTAAGTTAAATTGTGTTTTATTGTTATTTTCATCAAACTTTTTCTACCATTTTTTCGAAAATTGGCTGCATCCAAGTGGTGGGGAGCCTTCGTACTGATTCATTCAACAAGGCTGCCCACTGAGCCGAAATCGAGGCCATATCTTCCTTTTCAAGCCGATGCTCAATCATGTGAAAGCTTCCTTTTTCATAAATCACCACATCCAATGGGAAATCCACATCATTGGCTGAAACTCTTGTGGAATCAAAAGATAAATAACCAATTTTGAGCGCTTCACTTATGGAGGTATTACTAGTTAAGTTCCTGTCCAGCAATGGTTTACCATATCCAGAATTGCCAATAATGGTAAAGGGTGACCCCTCCAAAATTTCTACCCAGTTGCCTTCGGGATAAATCCTATATAGCTTATGTTCGCCGTCTTTTTCAAGCTGGCCACCTACTAATGCATTCAAATTGAATTTAAGTCCTGATATATGCAATGCTTCTTTATCTTCTTCCGCTACCCGTCTTATTTGCTCACCAAAAGCATTGGCAGCTTTGTATAATTTATCAAAAGTATAATCCTCATTTTCGATTACCTCTTGAAAATAGGTGATGGCTTTGTCACGTACTGAGCGTAAGCCGGAGGTCATAATAAACAAAGAATGGTTTTCAACTTCATGAATTGAAATTTTCTTATTGGTGGATACTTCTGCTCCCGAAGTTAATCTGGTGTCTGCTATGGCTACCAAACCTGAACGTACTTTAATACCTAAACAATAGGTCATCTCCTGCTAGTTTTCTTGAAAATTTTTAATTTAATTCACTCAACAATTTGAGCTTAATGAACAGTTTCGATAGGCTTTAAATCAAAGTAGGTTTGATAGATTGCATCTGCCACTTTATTGTTTTTTGTTTGAAAATCATCCAAAAATTTATGTAATCCCACCTCGAAAATATCATTAATATCAGTATACTCAACCATTGACTTAAGCCTTCCCATTTGCTTTTCGGCTTCGTTGGAAAAGCCAGAATTAGGCTTGTTTCCAGATATTTCATAAAGTGAGGTTTCGGCATAACGCATACAATATAAAATAGATCTAGGAAAATATTTGTCAAGCAAAAGATATTCGGCAATATTTGATGGATTTATTGTAGTATACTTTTGGCGAAACATATTATAGGCACTCACCGACTTTAACACAGCAGACCATAATAGTAAATCCAATGGTGAACCAACTGCCTTTGCATTGGGCAATAATATAAAATATTTAACATCCAAAAATCGGGTAGTTTTATCGGCTCTTTCCAGCATGCGCCCCATCCTGCCAAAATGCCATCCTTCGTTTCGAGAAATGGTGGAATCAACAATTCCGAAAAACAATTGACAGCCCATTTTAATTTCATCAAAAAAGCTTTGGAATTTATTCAAGTCCCAATTCTTACTTTTTGCAGAAGCTTCTTTAATCATCCAATAAAATTGATTTACATGCTCCCACATCTCCTTTGAAATACTCTCACGGATAGTACGAGCATTTTCACGGGCATTCTGCAAACTTGACAAAATTGAATTAGGGTTACGTACATCAAAACTCATGTACTGAATCACATTTTCTGGAGTGGCGGCCTTATAAAATTCTTTGAATATATAATCGTCTGCTGTGGCGATTAAAAGTGGCTCCCATTGCTCAGAAAGGTTAGGAGGCAAGTCCAATGCCAAATTAAAATTCACAGAAATAAACCGTGCATAATTTTCAGCACGCTCTATATATCTATTTAACCAATAAACCGAATTAGCGACTCTACTTAACATGATTTTCTTAAACTTGTTTGATGTAAATGACTACCTAATAACCACACAATCCGTGTTGAATAATTAAATATAGCTAATTTTTTTAAAAAAATGGTGCTTTATTGATTGATTTTTTGAAGAAAAATTTACTTTAAACTTTCAATCCATAAAAATTAATGGCGTTTTTACCCCAAATTTGAGCCTTTTCAGCTTCTGAAAGTTGTTGAAAATAATTTTGAACGATTTCCATCACTTGGCCGTAGGAAGCTGCCAACATACACACTGGCCAGTCAGAACCAAAGACCAATCTACTAGGTCCAAACGCCTCAAAAACCACATCCAAATAAGGCCTAAAATCTGATTCATTCCAAAGATTCCAGTCGTTTTCGGTGACCATTCCTGAAAGCTTACAGCGCACATTTTCATTTTGAGCAATTTCTCGAATTTGCTTTGCCCACGGCTCGAATTGGCCAATATTTATTCTTGGTTTGGCGATATGATCAATAATAAATTTTTGATTGGGGAATTTTTTTACAAAAATGTTGGCCACTGGCAATTGTTTTTCAACAATCAATAGATCGTAAGTGAAATTATGTTTTTGTAAATTCGAAATACCATTCAAAAAATTGGAGCCTAATAGAAATTCAGGATCTGGTTCAGATTGGACAATGTGTCGAAACCCTTTCAGTTTTGGAAAGCTAGAATAATAATCAAGTCTCTCTTCAATGTCTTTAGCTTGGAAATCAACCCAACCTACTACTCCTTTTATAAAGGGGAAATCGTTGGCGAGTCCGATTAAGTAATTAGTTTCTTGCTCAGTTTGGTCAACTTGTACTGCAACGGTACCCTCTACACCATTGATTTTCAATATATTAATCAAATCATGAGGCAAAAAATTATGCCGAATCGCCCTCATTTGTGGGGTAATCCATTGGTGCCTTGCTATATCATATTGCCAAAAATGCTGATGAGAATCAATTTTCATAAGCCACCACCTCTTGTCTTTGGGAGCCAAGCCCCTCAATTCCCAACTCAATAACATCTCCAGCTTTTAGAAAAATGGGAGGTTTAAAGCCTAAACCAACCCCTGGAGGAGTACCAGTGGAAATAACATCGCCAGGAAGTAATGTCATAAACTGACTAATATAATGGATTAAAAATGGTACCTTAAAAATCAGTTGCTGTGTGCTACTATTTTGCATCGTTTGGCCATTGACTGTGAGCCATAAATTGAGATTATCCACCTCTTCAATTTCATCAGGAGTCACCAAAATAGGGCCAATCGGCGCAAAAGTATCACAGCCCTTTCCTTTATCCCAAGTCCCTCCTCGCTCAAGCTGAAACTCTCGCTCTGAAAGATCGTTGTGAAGGCAGTACCCAGCGATGCAATCAAGTGCTTCTTCCTCAGATACATAGCTGGCTTTTTTTGAAATCACCACGGCCAACTCCACCTCCCAATCAGATTTCATGCTGTTCTTGGGGATTATCACTTTGTCATTAGGACCAATTAAAGCGGTTGTAGATTTGAAAAAAAGAATTGGCTCTTTTGGAATATCCATCCCCGATTCTTTGGCATGATCGGCATAGTTGAGTCCTACACATACTATTTTAGAAGGTCGGGCCACACATGATCCTATACGTGATTCCGCAGGTATTTTAGGCAAAGTAACCTCGTTTGACTGAAACATTTCAGCCAATTTTTCTAATTGTCCTGTTTCAAAAAAGCTTTCGTTTATATCCTCAACTACGCTACCGAGGTCATAATAATTTTCATTTAAAAATATCCCTGGCTTCTCCTCTCCTAATTTACCAAATCTAAATAATTTCATTTCTATATTTTTTTAATCTTTAACAATTCGTGTTTTCCTGCTTTCTATTATTTCGTGTTATTTTTCGTGTTCTTATTTAATTGCCTCGTACATAGCATCCGCCACTAGTTGGTTACCAGCATCATTTAGGTGCACTCTATCGGTTGTAAGTATGCCACGGTCTTTATTTTCTGGGTTATTTTTTAGGTTATACTCCAAAAACAATCTGCGTAAATCAACCAATTTCAAGCCATTTTTCTCTGCAATAGTTCTGATAATTTTTGAATATTGAATCATATCGCCATCGCTATCATTGGAGAAATCGGTTTTTTCACCAATACAAGCGGGCGTAGCTAATACCACCTGAATATTTTTATCTAAAAACCTTTTAATCAAAGCATTATAAAATTTTTCAAACTTATCGGGGTCAGTGCCAGTGCCTGACGTTTTTTTATGCCAAACATCGTTTACCCCAATATAAATAATTACCTGATCTGGATTTTTGGATAATACATCGTCCTCAGCTCTCAAATATAGATCATAGATTTTATTGCCACCTATACCAGCCCCAACCAGCTCAAAATTATCTTTCTGGCCTTTACTCTCAATCATTTTTTGCAACTTGGTAATATAGCCAATTGGACCAACACCCGCTTGGGTAATAGAATCACCAAAGAAAATTACTTTTTTAGGTTTAAGAATAGTAAAAGCACTCATCAAAAGTACTATTGAGGAAAATAGGAGTAGTTTTTTCATTTTTATAGGTGTTTTTTTTTGCGTATTGAGTAGTGAGTATTGCGTCGGGCAAATTGAGTAGTACGTATTGCCATTTTTGTCTTTTCTCTATTGTCTTTTTTCTCTTGTCAAGTCTGGGCGACCATAGGGGTACGCCCTACTCATCGCTCATAACTTATATCTCATCACTAAAATTAATTATTCAACTTTACAAACCCTCCATCGATAGGATAATCACAACCTGTTACAAATGAAGCTTCGTCTGAACAAAGGTACAATGCCAAGCTGGCAATTTCATGTGGCTTTGCCATGCGTCCAATTGGTTGAGATTGAGAGAGCTTTGCAAACATTTCTTCTCTATTATCGGCGTACATTCTATCCAAATACCCATCCACAAAAGGCGTATGCACACGAGCGGGTGAAATACTATTGCATCTGATTCCATCATTGATATAATCTTTGGCAATAGACATAGTCATTGCCAAAACTGCTCCTTTACTTGTTGAATACGCAAATCTGTCTGGAATACCCACCAAGCCAGCCACAGATGCCATGTTCAAAATCGTACCCGATTTATTCGGCTTCATAAGCTTGATAGCAGCCTTAATACAATTGAAAAAGCCAATCACATTTACACTGAATACCCTTTCCATATCTTCCACCTCTGTATCCTCGATTTTACCAATATGAGCAATTCCTGCGTTGTTCACCAGTATATCAAGACTTTTTATAGTTTGAAATGCCTCCTTTACAGATTCTTCTTTGGATACATCAGCTATTAAATAACTAGCCCTATTGCCATTCTCAACTATCTCATCCACGACTTCTTGTGCCTTTGTTTCATCCATTTCCAGAATGATCACTTCTGCACCATATTCGGCAAAAAGTATGGCGATTTCCTTACCAATACCACTGCCTGCACCAGTAACTAAAACTTTTTTGTTGATGAGATTAAACATTAGTTATATTGTTATTTAATAATAGTCCTTTGATTTGTAAATTTAGTGTCAAATAACTGAAAGCTTGTAATAGGGCAGCAATATTTTTGATAAAAAATCTTAGTTTTCAAAATTTAAGAATTTAACAACTTCCTAAAAAAATAAAACACTAAATTTAAAACAAAATCTGATTTTCCTTATTTATACAAATATGAAAAAAATATATTTATCCATTCTTTATGTATTGACGTCCCAGTCAATCAATTTTGCACAAGATCGCATGTCGGGCAAACCATGGGCAGGTCGCTCCGAAGTAATTGCTCAAAACGGCATGGTGTGTACCTCCCACCCACTTTCAACCCAAGTGGGTATTGAAATTTTAAAAGCTGGAGGTTCTGCCATTGATGCCGCAATAGCTGCCAATGCCATGGAAGGTGTTGTGGAACCACATGTAAATGGTATCGGTGGCGATATTTTTGCAATAGTTTGGGATGCAAAAAACAAAAAATTGCACGGTCTCAATGGCTCAGGACGTTCGCCTTACACACTAACTTTGGCTGAATTGAAAAGCCGAGGTTTAAAGCATATTCCGTCCACAGGCCCACTCCCAATTAATGTACCTGGTTGTGTGGACGGCTGGTTTGAATTGCATGCAAAATTTGGCAAATTACCGATGAAACAAATCCTTTCGCAGGCCATCAATTATGCACAAAATGGCTTCCCCGTGCATGACGAGCTGGCAGGAAGCTTGCAAGGCGTGCCTCGAAACTATGGAAAATACCCTAACATTAAGGAACATTATTACCCCAACGGTTCTGTTCCGAAAAAAGGCGATATTTTCAAAAACCCGAATTTGGCCAATACCCTAACCAAAATTGCAAATGGCGGGCGTGATGCATTTTACAAAGGCGATATTGCTAAAACAATTGACACTTTTTTCAAAAAAAACGGAGGTTATTTATCCGCAAAAGATATGGCAGATCACACTTCCACTTGGGTTGAACCCGTTTCGGTAAATTACAGGGGATACGATGTTTGGGAGTTGCCACCCAATGGACAAGGCATTGCGGTTTTGCAAATGTTGAATATATTGGAAGGTTATGATTTCTCGAAAATTGCCTACGGAAGTGCCGAACATATCCACCTTTTTACCGAAGCCAAAAAACTAGCTTTTGAAGACAGAGCCAAATATTATGCCGACCCTGAATTTGTAAAAATTCCTGTAAAAGCTTTAATATCAGAAGAATATGCCAAAGAGAGGCGAGCCTTAATTAACCCATTAGTAGCAGCCAAACATTACGATGCTGGCAACCCAGCCCTCAAAGATGGCGATACAATTTACCTAACTGTGGCCGATAAAGACGGCAACATGGTGTCGCTCATTCAGAGTAATTACCGTGGCTTTGGCTCAGGAATGATGCCCGATGGCCTTGGCTTTATCCTCCAAGATCGTGGCGAAATGTACAGCCTCACTGAAGGCCAAAACAACACTTACGCACCGCATAAACGCCCTTTTCACACCATTATTCCCGCATTTATCACCAAAGATGGCGAGCCATTTATGAGCTACGGTGTAATGGGCGGCGGCTTCCAGCCTATGGGCCACGTGCAAATCGCCATGGACGTAATCGACTTTGGGATGAACATTCAAGAGGCTGGCGACGCCCCCCGAATCAACCATGAAGGCTCCTCAGAACCTACTGGCGAGCCGATGGAAGGCGTTGGCGAAATCACATTAGAGTCGGGCTTCCCCTACGAAAGCATCCGTGACCT
>JAZKGO010000233.1:0-12717 GCA_040385875.1 Bacteroidota bacterium | reverse complement strand
AAATTAAAACAATACAGCATACGTAATACTAATCAATTGATAATCAAGGGCAATGAAATGAACACATTGTGTCAATACAAAAGTTAGCGCTATGCAGTCACAACTTTAAAACAAATCAAAACATGAGACATGTTACAATTTCAATTTTGGTTTTCATTGCCTGCTTTACTACGTATGGGCAGGTAAAACTTAATCCTAACGGGAAGTTCTTTAATTATAACAGAACCAGAATTTATTATGAAGACACCGGTGAGGGAGAGCCTCTTTTATTGCTCCATAATTTCTTTAACACGGCTGACTGTTGGAAACTTCATGTTGCAGTTTACTCTAAGCAATTTAGGACAATTGCGGTTGACATGATGGGGCACGGCCGATCTGATATTTATAAAAAAGACGGTTTCAATCATGGGGACTATGCAAAAATGATTCTTGCTTTGCTAGACTCGTTAAAGTTGTATAAAGTGAATGCAATTGGAGCGAGTAGTGGAGGTACTACTCTGCATTATCTCAATACAATGCAGCCAGACAGGTTTAAATCTGTTATTACTGTTGGGGGCCATATTTATTTTAGTAAATTTGGCAGAGATTGGGCAACAAAAACAGGATTGGAACAATTTAGAGAAGGGGCAAAATACCACGGCCCGGAAAAACAGGAGTATCTGGCAAGGGTCTTCTGGGAGGGCAGAAAACTTTATGGAGATCCCTCTTTTACGCCAGATATTTTGAATACCATTAAGGCAAAATGGTTAGTGATATTAGGCGATAATGACTTCGCTATTCCAGTACAGCTTGGTATGGAAATGCATCAAAACATACCCAACAGCCGACTTTGGATTGTTCCTAATGGAGGCCATTTCCCACATTTAGATGCCGGTATACAGCCTGAGTTTTTAAGGGTTTCCCTTGAGTTCTTAAATGGAAGGTGGGACAAGAAAGATTAATTGCACTGGCGCTAACAAGGTATATGGGTTAATTCTGTTTCGACAGACCAGTAAAAACCAAATTGGCAGAGGCAGTACATTCGCCAGAGATTATTAAAGCCTTTTACGATGGCATTCCATTGAACAGCTCTACCACAGAGCAAGATATCGCTGAAACAATTGTATTTCTATACTCTGAAAAGGCCTCCTATATTACAGGCCAAATGATTGCCGTGGATGGCGCGGCTTTGATGCTACAGGGATTGGACTACCCGCATTGAGGGCATCGAGAAAACCCTAGATTGCAAATTACTTTTAGTTTACTTATATTGTAAAATATTGGGGGAAAATGTAAATCAACTCTATTTCCTGACATTTAAAGTAAACCAATAAAATAATCTCTATTCTTTAAACCTTTTAAAAACCAAATCTATCATGAAAGCATTCAGACTCTTTATCACCTTAATTGTAATTGGATTAATACTTACAGCATGTTCAAACAGTCAATCGGATTCAAAGGACAACATGGCTCTGAAAGACTCAACTAAAGAGACTTTTTCAATTAAAACATTAGTAGAAGAATTAAAACAAGCCCCTGATTCTGTTATTGTTCAATTAAATAGACAACATCACGGTTTGAAAGTGCTTGAAAGGAGGACAGTACCTGGCCCATTTACACCTCAAAAAATGAAATATTATTCTGAGTATGCGGTAACATTAGATAAGCTGCCAACAATTAATCCTGGACCTGGGGAATACGTTCATGTGATGGAAGGACAACGAAATGGATATAACAATCTTACAATTGGAATCACGGAGACTTTCCCAGGAGGAGCTCCTCCAATGCATTCTCATGAAGGCGAGGAATCGCATGTCTTACTTGAGGGAGATGTTGTCTACGCTCTCGGGGATACCCTCTTCACCATAAAAGGCCCTTATGTTGTGAACATTCCAGCAGGTGTTCCTCATGCTTTTAAAAATATTGGAAATAAGACAGCCAACCTTGTTGTGATATTCCCCACTAACATATGGAAATATGATGTGCTCGATTATTTTCCTTTTAACAAGGACACAACAAAATCGGTGTCCCGGTTTAAGCAGTTTAAAAGTAAACAAATTGCAATGAAACAATAAAAGCAGAATTTTCTGTCTCGTTGTTCTTTTTGGTATTTTTATCAGCCCGAAAAGGACCATTGTTGTCGTTGGTATGTTTTTGTCGGCCTTTTCGGCCTGATAAAAACTACCGACGGCTGCGGCTAATCTCTTTAATAACTAGCTACTTGTAAATAAAAATAAATGATTGAACTTGAATAAATGAAACATTTACCCTCCTATTTAACAGCAGTTTGTTATGATTTTAAAATGTTATTAGCGGATGAACAACACAAAATAGTAGTGATAAATAGCTTGAAATATTTGGTTGATGCTGAACAAATTATCATTTATGGTTATGTAATAATGAGCAATCATATTCATATTATTTGGCATGCAATTGGTATAAAAACAAACGAACAGCTACAACGAAGTTTACTAAAATATACTGCTGATGAATTTAAAAAGTGTTTGAAAAACACAAATGAGCAGTTTTTGGCTGAGTTTTTAGTAAATAAAAAGGATAGAAACTACCAATTTTGGAAAAGAGATTCTGTGCAAGTTGATTTGTATTCTGAATTTTTTTTTAGACAGAAGCTGGAGTACATACATATGAATCCTGTACGAGCAGGATTATGTGCTTTGCCTGAAGATTACAAATATTCGTCAGCTGTATTTTATGAGACAGGCCTTGATATTTGGGGTTTGATGAATGAGCGGACAGCCAGTCGTTGGTAGTTTTATCAGACCGAAAAGGCCGATAAAACATACCAACGACAACGGGGAATGTTGATTAAACACACATGTTGAGATTGGCATTACAAATAGCTTCGAATATCAAGGCTCTCTTGCCGTGGTTGGCCATTTCGGCCAACCACAGTATTCAACGAATAATTTAGCTCTAGGATGTTATAATGAAAGCACTCGAATCAGATAAAATTTTCAATATTTTTGGTTAATTGATAGTTCGAAATTGTGAAATTTGCTTAGCCGAAATATCCAACAAAGGCGTAAACTTTAATAGAGGTTAAAATGAAAGTAATTGAACGGATTCTTATTTTTATTTCATGGGTAGTAATAATAGGATTATCCATTTATTTCTTTCTTGAGAATGTAGCCGTGTATCTGACAGGGTTTAAGAGTAATACATTTATCAGCAATCCGTTTTGGGTGGGACTACATCTCATTGGGGGGACTTTGGCATTATTCTTTGGACCGATTCAATTTTCAAAGTGGATGAGAAGTAAATATTTAAATTTTCATCGACTGACTGGTAAAATTTATATCATCGGAGCCTTTATTGCAGGACTATCCGCACTTCGACTATCCTTAATAAGTACATGCAGGCCTTGTAGAGTTTCACTATTTATTTTGGCGGTACTGGTTATTACAACCACATTTGCCAGTTGGTGGGCAGTTAAAAATAAGAACGTGAAAGTACACCAACAATTTATGATTAGAAGTTATATCTGTGTTTTTTCATTTGTTGCAGTGAGGGTTGGTGGCCTTGTTCCTTTAGACTTTTTATTTGGAAAAATTGTAGATCCGACGTTTGACCGTACAATAAATGAATATTTCTTTTCATTCGTACCGTTGATTGTTGGAGAAATAATTATGATATGGCTGCCGTCGTTGAAGAATATAAGAGATAAAATGAAACAAAAAGCCAGCCGCTAATATTTTAGCCAACCACAGTATTCAACCAATAATTTAGCTGGATTTTGTTTTAAGACTCCCTCCTTAAATTATTGCAAAAATTCCCAATCAGTCTCCGAAAAATATTTGTACTTTATTAATTTTCAGTACGCCTGCTTTTTTTGAAATAATTTGGTTGGCATCAGAATTTCCCACGAAAATAATTTTCAGGAAAATAAGTTTATCAAATGATTTCGCTAAAAGAAAATCCTGAATGGGAATTGAAATTACAGCATTTTTCTGTGTTTGAAGAGTGTATAGATCCAAAACCTGAACAAATTCTAAATCAGTTTTTGAATTACCAATCCAAAGCTCATATACACCATCTGGCTGTTCGGAAGCTTCTATTTGACTTAGTTCTAAAATTATAGTTGATTTTGAATTTGAAAATTCTTTCAAAATACTTAACTCTATCGATTGACTGGGAGTATTTTCATCGATTTTTATGGTACTTAAATGTTGCGCAATAATGGTTCGTCCATCCATTTTTTTACAAGAGAAAAAACCCACATTTCCGATGAATAACATCGGAAATGTGGCTAAAAACATTATTACTCTCAATGAATTCATTTTTTTAGAATCAATTATGATTTCCTGGCTTTATGAACAACGAATGAAAGGCCCTCAATATTTACATCACCTGCTGTTTTTATGGCTCTACCTTTTACATTATTGCCTCTTTGATAAAAAGTAATCTTCGATTTTTTGAGTTTGGTCATATCTAAACCTAAGTTTTTGATGGCTTCTGTGGCATCTATTCTATTTTTATTACCTGTATTATGGCCTCTGTGTGCCGAAGCGGTAAACAAATCTAATACACCAACAAATGATTTACTTCTTTCGGATGGCACTTCATTTTTGGGTAAATTTAAGTATACTTCAATGGTACCTTCTGGGTTTTTATCAATTTGCAAATGATCCATTTCGATCCAAACTTGATCGGAAATATCGGTATTTGAAAAATTAAATTTCTCAATTTTATTATCCCTCACATTTTTTTCCCATAGATTTTCATCAATTCTGTTGAAAACTGCGTCCGATTTTTCTAGATTAAGTCGTAATTTATCTACTATTCTAAAAGGTGGAATTACTGTCCATCGCCATTTTGATAAATCAACTAAAACGAAGTTGCAGGGTAGTTTAGGCGGGAAATCGTACCGATAACCTAGCTGAGAGGCGGTGCTTACAATTTGGGCACCAGTCATATTTTTGGCGGCTCCAGTTTCATCAAAAAAAGTAAATACTTGGGTAGTCCATGGGCCGGTAGTTGGATTTACCCTACCGCCACATTTTCGCAACCATTCTTCCCAAAGCCTATCAATATTGGTATGATGAAGCCAAAACACAGGATCTTTTGCCGCCTTGTTTACTGCACCCATGTTGCCGCCAATAGCACCATGCACAGCACCGTGGGGCCCCTCTAAGCTAGTATTGAAGGTAGCAAAGGGTATTTTTGTGAGCGCCGTATTGATATTGGTCATGATCCCTGCTGAAAGAGATCCACCCGAATTCATTGATGCATTACGAGTAGCATCATAAAGTGTATTGGAAGCTGCACTGTTTCGATAGTCAGGATGGATGGCGGCATTGATTTGATAATTCCAATAAGGTAAAGCAAAATTTGGATTACCTGATTTGCTACGAAGAATCCTTTCAAAATAATACAAATACATGCGATGCCAACTCAAAAAAAACTGTGTGCCGTGCTGGCATGAATTCCAAGAGGCCAAATTATCAGCGAGAGTAGTGCCGTGTATTGCTGCTTGGTAGGTCCAACTGGTAGGGTCGGTTTTGGGCAATAATTTCATGGCAGCAATGCCTGTTTTTAAGGTGGTAATTTCTGCAGGCGTAAAATTGTAAATATTTTTCCTTACCAAAGTAGCTACCATATTATTGGGCAGAAAATTGGTTGCAACTGGCAAATTTGCAATGGCAATGGAATTGCAAATAGTAATGGGCTTCGTTGCATTGAAGGTAATGGGGTTGTAGATACTCAAAATAAATGAGGCAAGCCCAATAATGGGTAGAAGGAAGATTTTCATGTGTTTAATTGGTTTAGTTTAATAATTTCAAAAGGAGGTTCAACTAATGTTTTTATTCAATTTAAATATAGCTCTATAAAAGCAAGAAGTCAAGCTAATGTTATTAAACGGTTAATTAATGTATTGATATAGAAGGAAATAGAAAAGAATGGAATTCAAAACTGAGTGAGGTTTCTGCTACAGCAAGCCTTGTTCTTCCCAATTTTCAAACTTGAAAATTTGATAATTGTTAGCTTTTTAAATTGACTATTTATTTTTCAATTATCAGTCTGGAAATTGAATTGTATTTACTCCACTAAGTCTTTGGGCTTGGTAGAGCTGGTGGTATTAAAGTTATTATAAATTGTCAAATTGTCATTCCCTCAAGCAACTAACGAAATATCCACTTACATCAAAATCATAGTTGGCACTAATTACTTTACTAGAATAACCCAAAATTTAGCCATTTTATATTATTCGAGAAAATCTAAAGATTACGCAAAATTTTTCAATATTCTTAGGCTTTTTGAATGCCAAAAACGTTTTAGTTGTAAAAGGGTCTAAGGCAGGCGAAATCAATCTGTACATCTCCTATTTTTTTTCGTATCTTGGCACCCTATTCTTGAAAAAGAAACGGTCTGATTGCAACTGAAGGCAATGCTAATCTGATTTTTAACAAATAAAAAAAATGTTTTTGAATTTATGAAAACCTACTACGACCCTGAAGACCTTAAAAAGTTTGGGAAAATTGGCTCTTTCGGAGCAGATAATTTGGCAAAAGATTTTTTTAAATATTACGGTAACACCATGGCCGATGGTGCGTTGTCGGCTCGTGAAAAAGCCTTGATTGCTTTAGCCGTTTCGCATGCCCTCAAATGCCCTTATTGCATAGATGCCTACACTCAGGAAACCCTTGAAAAAGGATGTAGCGAAGACGAAATGATGGAAGCCGTTCATGTGGCGGCTACAATGGCTGCTGGCATTACCCTTGCGCATAGTGTACAAATGATAAACAAAGCAAAAGAATTAACAATGTAAAAGGCCAGGGGTAAAAATCTTAATTTTTTGTATTTTAAAATATTGCTAATCAGTTAATTAGAAAATAAATAAGCGTGAGTTTAGAAGCAGAAACTGAAAGCCGTCAAACGTTCAAATCATTAAAAGCCCAAAAACATGAGCTGGGAGATACGGGTTTTCAATTGAAAACATTGAACGATGATGCTCAATTGGGAAGGCATTTGCCAAATTTTTCTGAAAAATTAGAGTCAATTGGTTTGTTTCCATTAAAGCCAACACATTTGGATGTTTTTCAGGTAAACATTGGTAAAATGTGTAACCAAGTATGCAAGCATTGTCACGTGGACGCTGGCCCCGACCGAAAGGAAATAATGACCAGCGAAACAATGCAACAATGTTTAGTTGTGTTGAAAAAAAACAAATTTTCCACGATTGATTTGACAGGCGGTGCACCAGAAATGAATCCTAATTTTAGGTGGTTTATTGAACAAATAAGAGCGGGCGACCCAGAGATCAAGATCATTGTTCGTTGTAATTTGACAATTATTTTGGCAAATAAAAAGTACCATGATCTACCTGACTTTTTCAAAAAGCACCAAATAGAGGTAGTTTCTTCATTGCCTTTTTATACCGCTTCACGCACAGATTCGCAGCGGGGTGAAGGTGTTTTTGAAGACTCAATAAAGGCTTTACAAAGGCTCAATGCTGTGGGCTATGGCATTGAAGGCTCAGGTTTGACGCTCAACTTGGTCTATAATCCTGCAGGGGCTTTTTTGCCAAGTGGCCAAGCGGGGTTGGAGAAAGAATTTAAACGCAGCTTAAAATTAAAATACAATATTCACTTCAACGGTCTTTTTTGCATTACCAATATGCCCATAAGCCGTTACCTAGATTACCTAATTGTAAGTGGAAATTATGGAGCTTATATGGAAAAGTTGGTTGATACTTTCAACCCCATTGCCGCCGAAAGTGTGATGTGTCGCAATACCCTTTCGATTGGTTGGGATGGCTTTATTTTTGACTGCGATTTTAATCAAATGCTTGATTTAAAGGTTAATGGGAAAGCCAAACACTTAAAAGATTTTGATTTTGACGAGCTTACCAGCCGAAATATTATCATCAATCAACATTGCTATGGTTGTACAGCTGGTGCAGGAAGTAGTTGCGGAGGCGAAGTGGCTTAAAGTAGAACGGTTAAGGAGATTTTGCCATTTCTGCCAAACACGAGACCTTACCTAAATTTAGCTCGGTTTTGTTTTTCTATTTCAAAACACTTTAGCATGGTAAGTTATTTCAGTAATTCAATGAGTAATCCCCATAAAGTTTAAATATCTAAAAAAGCATTAAAAAATTTGCGCAGTCAAATAGCTTCATTATATTTGCAGTCAAATAACTGCACAAATGGAATTAAGAAGGGATGTGTTTCAAGCCATAGCTGATCCTACCCGTCGGGCAATCATTACTTTAGTGGCTCTTCATGCCATGACACCCACTGCAATAGCTGAAAATTTTGGCTCCTCCAGACAAACAATTTCCAAACATATTCAAATCCTCACAGAATGCGAATTACTTAATCAAGAGCAAAATGGCCGGGAGATTTACTATCATATTAATGCTAAAAAAATGAAAGAGGTAGCCGACTTTATTGAGCCATTTCGTAACCTATGGGAAGAGCGGTTTAATCAATTGGAAGCCATTATGAATACTTATAAATCAAAGAAATAGCCCTTCAGTTTCAATTGGGATAAAAATCGAACAAATATGGAGCAAAAAACAAAAATTAAAGCGGAAGACGGCAAGCAGGATTTACTGATTACAAGAGCGTTTGATTTGCCATTGGCATTATTGTTTAAAGCCTATGTGGAGCCTGAAATTGTAGCACAATGGATGGGGACGAAAGTGCTGAAATTGGATAGTAAAAAGCACGGAAGCTATCAATTTGAAACAACCGATCCGATGGGTAATAAACACCGATTCAATGGCACAATTCACGAGTTTGTTACCAATGAGAAAATCACTAGGACATTCGAAATGGAGAATACACCATTTCCTGTACAGTTGGAGTTCTTAGAATTCGAAAAACTCACAGACGATACCAGCAAACTTACGATGCAGATAGTGTATAAATCAGTAGCACATAGAGACCAAATGCTTGCTTTACCTTTTGCCCAGGGCATCAATATGGCACATAACCGATTGCAAGAAATCGTAAATAAAGCATAAAACCATCCGTTAGTTTCATTCAAAATAAATAAGAAAATAAATCAAATTAAAAACAAAAGATGACAAAGAGAAACAAAATTATCTATTGGATTGCCACCCTCTGGCTGGCTTTAGGAATGCTATCCACAGGAATAGTACAAATAATTAAAATAAAAGAAGAAGCCGATATGATGGCGCATTTAGGCTATCCGCTTTATTTTCTAACAATTGTAGGTGTTTGGAAAATTTTGGGAGTTGCGGTGGTACTTATTCCTAAGTTTCCTTTACTAAAAGAATGGGCATATGCGGGTTTTTTCTTTGTCATGTCTGGAGCAATATTTTCCCATTTAGCTAGTGGGGATGAGGCAATTACACTTTTCGGACCTACGTTATTGCTCGTTCTAACAGTAGTTTCATGGTACTTTAGGCCAGCTGAAAGAAAATTATGATATAAATATTTGAGTCATTAGGTAATAAGTATAACCATTTTTTGAGTACTTTTTAAAACAAATTGTTGTACAAATAAATTGAATAAGATGAAAAAGCAATTGTCGACAGACCAACAACAAGAACTGCTTAATACTTTAAAAACTCGTTTTGAGAAAAATAGAAATCGACACAAAGGAATTGAATGGGATGCGGTTCAAGCTAAGTTGGAAAATAATGCAGAAAAACTGTGGTCACTCGATGATATGGAAACAACAGGTGGCGAGCCAGATGTTGTGGATTATGATAAAAATACAGACGAATTTATTTTTTATGATTGCTCGCCAGAAAGCCCAAAAGGTCGTAGAAGTCTTTGCTACGACCATGAAGCGCTGGAATCAAGAAAAGAGTATAAACCTGAAAATAGTGCTACTGAGATGGCTGATTCGATGGGCATTGAGCTTTTGACAGAAGAGCAATATCGGAAATTGCAACAATTGGGGAATTTCGATATGAAAACATCGAGCTGGGTCAAAACACCCGCAAATATTAGAAAGTTGGGTGGTGCCATTTTTTGTGATCGGCGTTACGACACTGTATTTATGTATCACAATGGGGCAGAATCTTATTATGCAGCCAGAGGTTTTCGTGGCTCCTTAAGAGTTTGAATTTGTTAAACTTTTTAGAAATTAGTGTATTTCACAATAAGTATCAATTTTCAATCCCATTTTCTAATTTAGAGTTTTAATCAAAAAACTACACCATAAAACGATGGAGAAAATGGAAGAAAGAGAAATTAGGACAGTCAGAACATTTGAAGCACCTATTGAACTAATGTGGGAAGTCTGGACTAACCCCGATCAGATAGCAAACTGGTGGGGACCTAATGGTTTCACCAATACGATTCACAAAATGGACTTTCAGGAAGGCGGTGAGTGGAAACTGACTATGCAGGGCCCAGATGGAACAAACTATCCCAACCGAAGCATTTTTAAAGAAATTATTCCCTTGAAGAAAATTGTGTTTGAACATTTCAATCCGCATTTTATTACGACAGTTCTTTTTGAGGCCAAAGACCAAGAAACCCAAATAGATTGGACTATGTTATTTGATACTGTAGAAATGCATGAAATCGTAGTTAAAGCACACAAAGCCGATGAAGGGCAAAAACAAAACCTTGAAAGACTTGAAAAATATCTTTCTAAGCTATAAGACACACAAACATCTAACTTCTATGTGGTTTCGCAATAAGAAAAACAAAATTTAGCTTTGACAAATGATACGAAAGACCGCTTTTTTAGCATTAATAGTTTCGACAGTTTTAAGTTGTAAAAACTCAAATGAGAGTATAAATAAAACAAATACCATGACGAGCAACAAAAAAGTAATTGAAACCTATATCGAAGGTTTTAACAACAGCGACCACGCTAAAATTTTATCATGCCTCACAGACAGTGTGGTTTGGGAAATGCACGGGCTTTTTCGCAAGGTTGGCAAGCAGGAATTTGACAAAGAAATTGAAAATGAGGCTTTTGTGGGGAGGCCGACGATTAAAATTATCCGGCTGGTAGAAGAAGGAAATATTGTAATAGCGGAGGGGTCGGTAAAAAGTAAAATGAAAAACGGTGGACTTTTGGACGCCATGTTTTGCGATGTTTTTCATTTTGAAAATGGTAAAATAAAACAGCTGACGGGTTACTTAATGCAAAACAATCAGCCTTGACTGAAAAAGGCTAATTCTATACTTTAATTATCTCAATAAATCCATCAAAATGAATCCGAAAGTTGATTTTTATTTTAATAAAGCACAAAAATGGCAGGAAGAAATTGAACTCTTGCGAACGATTGTTTTGGCCTGTGGGCTCACCGAAGAATTAAAGTGGGGCTGCCCATGCTACACCTATCAGAAAAGTAATATTGTTTTAATCCATGTGTTTAAAGAATACTGTGCTCTTTTGTTTTTCAAAGGGGCCTTATTACATGATGCCGATGGTATGCTCATTCAACAAACGGAAAATGTGCAAGCAGCTCGCCAAATTCGATTTACCAATTTGCAAGAAATAGTTAACCCCGAAATAATTTTGAGGCTGAAGGCCTATATTTATCAAGCCATAGAAGTGGAAAAAGCAGGCTTAAAAGTAGCATTAAAAAAGCCTGCTGAATTCACGATTTCTGATGAGTTTCAAAATAAATTAGACGAAATCCCTGCTTTGAAAACAGCCTTCGAGGCATTGACACCCGGTCGGCAAAGGGCCTATCTTCTTCATTTTTCCCAACCCAAACAATCCAAAACCAGGGAGGCTAGGGTTGCAACTTGTTTGGAGCAAATTCTCAACGGAAAAGGATTAAATGATTAGTAAATTTTATGCAAAACAAATGAATCATAATTAAAATAGAATAGTAATAACTGTCAGTCCGACCTCAACCAAAAATCAAATCCTAAATTTCACAAAGTAATGGGAACTTCTATAAACTCGAATTCTAATAATCTCTCAGAGTCTGTGACATTTCTCCTTTTGGAGAAATGGACGGTCCGACGTATCGGTGAGGTTTTAAGAAAATTATGAGAGTTAATAGAGGTTCCCTAAAATAAACCATTGGAAATGGAAGTTAGATTGTATACTTTTGATTTAACATTTAAACCTATACTTTGTACTTTCATTACTCTGGGGGGTACATTTTTTAAAAACTGCACAAATTAAATATGGCAGACCCTATTCTAATTTTACTCATTGGCGTTGTGATCGTCGTGGGCGGCATTATTGGCCTCAAGCTACACCCATTTTTAGCTTTATTATTGGCTGCATTGGCGGTATCTATGCTTACTCCAGTGGCGGCAGTTGAGCAATTCTATTTGGCTAAAGGCCTCTCTGAAGCCGAAGCGATGAAGCAAGCTCATAAAAGTATTGGCGAGCGAATAGGTGTAGAATTTGGCAATACCTGCGCTAAAATAGGCATTCTGATAGCAATGGCAGCCATTATAGGTAAATCAATGCTCGATAGTGGGGCTGCCGAGAAAATTATTCGAGCCATGCTAAAAGTAACGGGCATCAAAAATGCGCCCATTGGTTTTATTTTGAGTAGTTTTTTTCTGACAATTCCTGTTTTTGTGGATACCGTTATTTTCTTGATGATGCCCCTCGCAAAAGCAATGGGGATGCGGTTGGGCAAAAACTATCTCTTACTTGCCCTATCAGTTATTGCAGGGGCGGTGATGGCCAACTCTTATGTGCCGCCTTCACCCGGGCCACTGTATTTGGTGAGTGCCTTAAATGTTCCGATTGGTTTAATGATGGTTTGTGGATCAATGCTTGGACTTTGTACCATCACTGTGGGTTATTTGA
>JAZKGO010000232.1:0-17393 GCA_040385875.1 Bacteroidota bacterium | reverse complement strand
CTACCGAAAAAGAAATAGAAATTGTAAAAGAAGCTGAAAAAATATCATCTGGCACATTTATGAATGGTGTACACCCTACTTCGGGGAAAGTGGAAATTGTTTTGGATAAAATTGATACTAAAAAGAAATATTTATCATTCACAGGTTTCAAAACTGATGCCGGTCCAGATTTGAGAATCTATTTATCAGAAGAAGTTAAACCAACGAATTATTCAGAAGTTTCAAAACTCACAAAATCAGGTGACTTTTTAGTAGAATTACCTTCTTCGGCAAGTCCAGACAAACAAAAATATGTGTTGATTTATTGCCAAAAGTATTCAGTACTTTTTGGTAGTGCTAAGCTAGAGTAATAGAGAGAATTTTAAACTATTCTCTGCAATATTGCTTTTTGAACGGCTTCTGTAGCTGAGTAAACATGCAGCTTTTCATAGATTTTTATTAAATGAGAATTTACCGTTCCATAGGCAATCTCACAGCTATCGGCAATCATTTTATAACTTAACCCTTTCGTTAAAAATCCCAAAATCTATTTTTCACGCTCCGAAAGCTCCATAAATTCATCTTTAATAGAAAGTGTAGACTGTTGGTTGGCAAACATTAGCAGCACCTTTCTTGCAATATTGGAGCTCATTGGGGAGCCCCCATTATAACATTCGGCTATTGATTCCAATATTTTATCGGCCTCTGTACTTTTTAGAATGTACCATGAAGCACACCCATGCATATAGCTGCAAACGCAAGCTCATTGTCATCATACATGGTTTGCACAAGCACTTGCACATTGGGATATTTGTTTTGATTAATCAAGTTGCTTCAATACCTGATAAGCCTGGCATTTGAATGTCCATCAGCATAACATCTGGCCTATGCTTTTTTACGATATTCAATACGTCGTTGGCATTAGAGAAAGCGCCCGTAAGCATAAAATCTTCAGAGAGGTATCTACTAAAGTTGGTAATATTTCACGCATATCGGCATTGTCTTCAAATATAGTGACTCGTATCCTTTTATTTTAATTTTACTGCAAATTGAACAAAGTCGATTATCATAATTTTATAACTTAAAAAAATAGTTAACTCCAAATTGCTTAGCTAATAAAGTTCTTGGAATAAAAACATTTGACCCGTTTCCAAGGAATTCAGCACCAATATTAACCGTAAATATGTTTTTATTTTTCACTTTAATCATATAACCTAAACTTGCAGCAGGGCTAATTGAAGGAGATTTTCCAATATTATACCCAAAGGAAAAAGTAGGGCTTTTAGCTTTATTCAAAATAGCATATTGTAAATATACAGGAATAATAATATCAAAAATTTCTTTAGATTTTTCTAACGAGGCGCCATAAACTGAAACTTGATATTTAACAATAGCTTTAGAAAAGAGTACTCCTGATTTGAATTGCAATCTTTCACTTATTCTTGGCATCGTAACAAATAAGGTAAGACCACCAAATATACCTGAACTCTCATAGGTCTCTAGAGTGTTATTGAATGATTTATATCCAATTTCAGGGCCAAAGTAAAACTTATTCTTCATGTTATTTTTTCTGTAAATGATAGGATTTATATCATTAGAAACTTTATTATGATATTTTTCAGCAAACCTGATTAGTTTTTCAGCATCGGGCTGATCTACCATTTTAATTTCATTTTCAAAATTTATTGCGTCAGAAGTAAAAAATTTTAATATCGCCCAATGGGTTTTACCATTTATCTCCATTGTGCGACCATCCCTAGTTTCAATCCATTTACTAAATGGAATTTCCGTAGTTATCTGACCATCTTTTTCAATCAAAAAATGATCCTTTTCAACATCCTTAAAATAATATAATCTCAATTTGCCATTAACCAAAAATTCTACAAAAAGGGTAGTTTTGTTCCATTTTTTAGAAATATAATATTTGCTATTTTCAAAACGGTAGCCCTCAATTTCAAACGGTTTAAATGAAACTTTTTTGGTTTTACCTTTTTCTATAAAATCACAGATATTGCTATTTCTCAAATCACCTCTAAAATCAATTTGACCAAATAAAGTATCTTGTTGATTGGTAATTATATAACCAGGCCGAAAATCCGTCTGAGCTGAAATATTAATTAAAACAAAAGTAATTAATAGAAAAGTAATATAAATTTTATTCATGAAGGTTGTAGTGTGCGATTACGTTTTAAAAGTTTGTTGTAAATTTATTCATTTAATCCTAAAAAATAGAATTTGGCTCTGAAAAACAATGCAATTTCTATCAAAAAAAAGTAATGTTTTCAAATTGGTTAAATCTTAATTTGAGGTGCTAGGCATTATCTTTGAATAAAGACAATATTAATATTTTGAAAAAAGTCATCCCAAAACCCAAGTACCATTTGTTAGGAAAATTGAAAATATCACTTTTAACGAAAATATTGCCATTGTAATGGGTGTCTAAACTCCCGATGCAAAAATGATTGCAGAAGGTGTACCTAAAAACGTAACATATTCCCAAAGGAGCACCTCATGCATTTTTATATTTGGGCGAAGGCATTGGCCGAAAGCTAAGCATGTATTTGCCTGCCAACCAAATTGAAGAAATGTTCCGCCAAGTTGGCCAATTAAAAGAGCGAACTCCCGAAAAAATTCAAGCCGCTATGGCCGTAAATAATAGCAAACAAGTGGGTGGGGTTTTGAAAGTTGAATAAAAATTCCACTTTCCTGTTACCTAATTCTGAATTTTCCCGACTAATTAGCAAAGGATATCTGTGAAATAATAGTATTATTTTACCAATATTTTGAACCAAAAAATAAATATTATGGGAGCTTTCTTGCTTATTGTAATCGTTGGTTTATTTGAATATTTGTACCATTCTTTTATTTTATTCAAATCCGATAGAAAAGCATAAAAAATGGGCCTTTAGAAACCCTTCAAACCACAGACATCAATTCTATTTTTTAAGATTATATTTACAAACAAAAAATCTTGTTTTAAAATAAAATCTAAAATGTTGCATAAAGCTCAATTTCTCAATTACAGTAAATTTTATATCGTTTTTGTCATTTCTCTAGGCTTGTATTCCAATTCCTTTGCTCAAAAAACATCAGGAAATCCTATCATAAAAGGTTGGTATGCTGATCCCGAAGCGGCAATTTTTGGAAATAAATATTGGATTTATCCAACCTATTCCGATAAATACGAAAAGCAGGTTTTCTTTGATGCATTTTCATCTAAAGACTTGGTAAAATGGACAACCCACAAAAATATTATGGACACGTCTTCAGTAAAATGGGCTAAAAAAGCGATGTGGGCCCCTGCGATTGTTGAAAAAGACAAAAAATATTTCCTGTTTTTTGGTGCAAATGATATTCAAAGCGACAAAGAATCAGGAGGAATTGGCATTGCGGTGAGTGATAAACCTGAAGGGCCTTTTATAGATTATTTAGGAAAACCATTAATTGATAAATTTCACAACGGTGCGCAACCGATTGATCAGTTTGTTTTTAAAGATAAAGACGGTGAATATTATATCATTTATGGTGGCTGGAGGCATTGCAACATCGCCCATCTGAATAAGGATTTTACAGGTTTTATTCCATTTGCCGATGGCTCTACTTTTAAAGAAATTACGCCTGATAAATACGTGGAAGGGCCTTTTATGTTTATCAGGAACAACAAATATTATTTTATGTGGAGCGAAGGCGGCTGGACTGGCCCCGACTATTCGGTAGCTTATTCCGTTGCAGATTCTCCATTTGGTCCGTTTAAAAGAGTTGCCAAAATTCTACAGCAAGATGCCACGGTGGCCAAAGGGGCTGGCCATCATTCCATTATGCATAATTCGGAAAAGAATTTGTGGTATATTGTCTATCACCGCCGGCCACTGGGAGAAACTGCTGCTAATAATAGGGCAACCTGCATTGAAGAGTTGTTTTTTGATGAAAATGGTTTGATTCAACCTGTAAAAATTACTTTTAAGGGCGTGAAAAAGCAGAAACTATAGGAAAAAATAAAGGATGAGTCAAACTAGGATTTTGTATTGAAAACTAACTGAAATTCAGTACCTTGTCCATTATTTTGAACCAAATTTATTTTACAATCAATTGCCTTAGCCAAATCACGAATCAAATGAAAACCAAAGCCGGTTTTTGAGCCAATAGTGCTTGATTCTGAAAATAAGAGTTCCTTTTGTTGATCTGAAATCCCAGGTCCATTATCAGTAATTGAAAGAATTATTTGGGTATCATTTTTTTCTGCCATCCAAGTTATTTTAGCATTATCGATTTGACTCAATGCCTTCACAGCATTGCCCGTTAGATTTTGCAGGATTGTTTTCAAATAATCTTCATCTGTAACAAGCTGTAACTCAGAAAAATCACTAAATGCAAAATCAATTTTCTCATTATTAGCGAAAAAATTTTGAAGATAATCAAATAAGTACCTTACCGTTATTTGCTTCATTTTTGGCTCAAAATGTTCCATTTGGCTTTTGCTCCAAAGCAACATACTTTCCATAGTTTCCAACAAATTCTCAGCTGATTCGCTGATTTTCAATTCATTACGTTGCTTTATTTCTGGTGAAAGTAATTCCGGCGACTCTTTTTGCAAATGTAAAAAATTAATTAAATTGGCGACTGGGCTACGTAAATCGTGACTTAATATAGCGAAGAATTTAGCTTTTATTTGATTGGCTTCGTCCAATTCTGCATTCAAGGTTTGAAGCTTTGTATTTGTTTTTTTACGAGCTTGGTTTTGGTAAAAAAGTAAGCCTCCGATTGTTGTAAGTAGCACTAAACCCACCAAATAGCCAATTCTTTGCTTTTTTTGCGTCTCAATTGCCAGGTTTTTCAATTGAATTTCTTTGTCACGAATGGCCACTTCACGCTTGGTTTCCAAGCCCGCAATTTCATTTTTTGCTTTTTGAGAATAAAGCGAATCTTCGGCATCCTGATAAATTCTGAAATTTTTATAGGCATTTTTATAATCGCCTTTCAAAGCTTGCAACTCAGCCAATCTACCCAAATAGTTCGATTTATAGCTGAATTCACCATTTTTTTCGCTTAATTCTATGGCAGTTTTCAAATATCTTTCAGCTAAAACAATTCGCTCATGTCTATTTTTTGGAATATTTGTCAGAGAACTGTAATAAGAGCCACCTCCCAACATTTCCGTCGGGATGGCTAATGAGGAATCTTTATCGTTTTGTACAGACTCCAAAAGCGAAACCCCCAAATTAGCTAAATTACTGATTGCCAGTAGATTATTCGGGCTAATTTTATCCCAAAGCTTCTTTGCTTTTAAGCCAAATTCAATTTTTTTCTGATAATCATTCCCCAACAAAATGGGCATATTGGAATAAGATTGTGCCAAAAAGTGATTATTTCCTTCATTCAAATGAATCGGAATAGCCATTTCTACATATTTTTTGGCATTTGGCAGGTCTTTTTTATTAATGTAAATATCTGCAATACTTGTATAGGAGTTGCCAATTTCTCGATTCAAATTATTTGTTATGTATTTTTCAGGCTCTTTTCTGGCTAATTGCCTTATTTTCAAACCTTTAAATGCATATTCCAGTGCTTTTTCATAGTTTTTTTGGTAATTATAAATCACACCAATATTGTCGTAACTTACCGCCATAATGTACTTATTATCAACAGCTTCTGAATATTTAAGGGCTTCAAAATAATACTGAATAGCTTTTGGATAATCTGATTTCAAATTTTGCTCTGCAGTACCCATATTATTAAGGGTGGAGGCCATATTGTATTTATCATCATCTTTTTTGTTGATTTCCAGCCCTTTTTTATAATAAACCATACAGGAATCGTAATTACTTCTATCGCTATATGCTCGCCCTATTGAGGCATAAAAGTTGGCAATTGCACGATTCCATTTCAGTTTTTTGGCCAATGAAAGACCTTTGTAGCTGTATTCTAAAGCCTTATCAACATCCGTAAAAAAATATTCATCAGCTACATATTTGATGGCTCGGGTTCGCAATGAATCGTTTTTATTAGTCGAGATTTGATTTAATAAGGAATCAATTTTTGCCTTCCCTACCTTTTGTGCAAAAGATTGGTGGGTGAAAAAAATCAGCAAAATTGAATAGAAATATTTCATGTATGTTCAAATCATTTTTAATAGGATACATGGAATGCCCATATTTAACGCTCACCTTGCATTCAAAGTCATTCCACTTTATATCATCTCATTTCAAATTCTCCAAAACGTCTTTATAACTTCTGCCGACAGGCAACGTAAAGTCTTGAATATAAACCAGTTGCGATGTATATTTATCAATAAAATTAGGCTGAACGGCAAAGCTTCTATGAATGCGCACAAATGATTGAAATGCTTTTTCCAAAAGCAAATTCCCAATGGAAATCAGCACTGAATGTTTTTTAGTTTTGGTAACAATTCTGGTATAATCTTTCAAAGCTTCTAGGTAAATTATCTCATGCAAAATCACTTTTATTTGTTCGTGCCCGTCTTTAATAAATACAGTGTTTCCACCCAAACTATGCTCAAATAAATCAGCTTTTTGCTTTATTTCAAAGAAATTCTGGACACGCTCCATACTCATTGCAAATCGTTCGTTACGAATCGGTTTTACCAAAAAATCAAAAGCATCCACTTCGAAGCTTTCAGCGGCATAATCAGGATAAGAAGTAATGAAAATACAAACAGGGATATGCCTCATGCTGGCTCTAAACTGCAATCCAGTCATTTCAGGCATATCAATATCCGAAAAAAGTATATCGATTTTCACCTCTTTTATAGCATTAAAAGCCTCATTTGCAGAGGAGTACACGCCAAAAATATTCAAAAAAGAATAACGCTTTACAAATGAAATAGCAGTAAGTCTATCGATTTCATCGTCGTCAATAATGATGCAATTGTAAATGTGATTATTTACCATAAAGTATTAAAAGGGAACTTCTAAAAATTCAAAATATTTATTTAAAACCTCCTTCATTTCCTCCTGAAGAGGAAGGTTAAATGGAACTTTGAATTTTCAGAAGTTCCCAAAAGTGGTGTTCAAAGATAGCCAACAATTCCATAAAAATGACCTTTAAAGATAGTTTTCAGCTATTTGTCTATTTAAAATGTCGTTGGTCGATAAGGCTTAGAATTGAACAAAATATCTCTGTAGGTTTAATGAAAAATTTTTAGCGCAAATATTCAACAATTTAAAAAAGTGCAAAAGCTACCCAACCTAAACGACACCATGTACCTGCAGGCATCTGAAAGCTATTGTATTCTCGTAATGCAAAATGGTAAAATAAAAATGAAATCGAGGCCTTTGAAACACTTTGAAAGTCGACTTTTTGAATTTGGCTGGTGCCGCATTCATCGGTCATTTATTGTAAATCCTATGTATATCAAAGAAATATCTACCAACAGGGCATCTATTTTATTAGAAACGGGTGCTGAGCTACCAATTTCACGTCGTCTACGAAAATCAGTTTTAAAGTGGCGAGATACCTCAATTTAAACCAAATTTTAAATAACAATAATCATGAAAAACAGAATTCTAATTATTTTACTATTGACCATTTTTGCAAATAAAATATCAGCGCAAATTGGAATAAATACTACTAACACCCCACCAAATACCTCGGCCATGTTGGATATTAGCAGCACCACCAAGGGGCTTTTGATACCTCGAATGACCACCATTCAAAAAGACGCAATTCCCAATAAAATAGAAGGACTTACAGTGTACGACACTGATTTAAAGCAGTTTAGCTATTGGACAGACCCTGGATCTGGTTTTATTTGGCAAAATTTTGGTGGAGCCACCAGCGGTGCGGGCTGGCAGGAAAACGGAGTCCATATCCAAAATACTAATACAGGTAATGTGGGTATTGGTGTTTTGAATCCAACAGCAAAGTTAGCCATTGCAGGAATAGACCAAAACGGTACTTTGGCGATTTCAGGTACAGATCACGCTAGTCATTTTAATTACCCGATTTCAGGCTTGCAAAACACCTATATTCGAGGAGGTATAAACGGCTCGCATGTATTACTAAATGACTCACAAGGCCTTGGTAATGTGGGCATTGGCACGTCAACACCTTATGCTAAATTGGATGTAGTGGGAAATGGCCAGTTTTTTGCAAACCCTATATTTTTCAATAATCAGTTTAGCTATTACGATGGAGGTGGCCTTTCAATTGCTGATAATACCTATAAAAGAGTAATGTTTGATGGCGACAAAATTCAAGCCATTAAACCAGGTGAGTTTGTCGGTGAAACAACTAATTCATTGAATATTAATCCATTAGGAGGAAATGTAGGTATTGGCACAAATTTCAATCCTGAATACAAATTGCATTTATGGGCCCCAGGTGAGCAATTGTTAAAAATTGATGGCACTAATCCACTAATAATTTTTAATGACCGCACTTCCAATGCACAATACGGTTTTTTAAGAACTTGGAGTAGTAATCCATTTAATCCAGAAGGCCTCTTCGGGCAGGAATTGGGCGTACCACCAAGCTATGGTGCAGACCCTCCAAAACACTTAATGTTTTCTACCAATTTTGCAACAAGAATGATACTAAAAAATGATGGTGAAATCATTTTAAACGGGCAAACACATAAATCACATTTTTATTTTGGCGCTAATATGGATACCTATATTCGGGGTGGAAAAGACGGATCAAACGTGGTTATAAACAACATCCCAAATGGAAAAGTGGGAATCGGCAGGTACCCATCAATATATAATCTGGAGGTAAATGGCACCATAAAATCCAACGAAGTGATTGTAGAAAGCGGCTGGGCCGATTATGTTTTCGAAGAAAATTATAAGCTTAAAAGCTTAAAAGAAGTGGCGAGTTTTATTACCAAAAACAAGCATTTGCCAGATGTCCCTTCGGCTAAAGAAATTCAAGAAAACGGCGCCAAATTATCAGAAATCACCACAAAAATGATGGCAAAAATCGAAGAGTTAACCCTCTATTTAATAAAGCAAGAAGCTGAAATAGAATCACTTAAGAAAATAATATTTGAAAAAATAAATTAAACTTACCAAAATTATGAGAACTTTATTTGGACTAATTTTCATTATAAATTTTACAGTTTTTTCACAACAAAAACCAAGTAATTGTGGCACAAAAACGCCCAAAGAGCCTTATAGAATTGCGGGAAAAAATATGCGAGCTTTTCTGCAAAATGAGGCTCAATTCACAACCCCACTTACCATTAAACTTTTCTTCACTGTTTTTGCGGAAAATGATGGCAGTAGCAGAGCCACGTTAGATTCTGATCTACTAAGGCAAATCCAAAATTGCGTAAATCAATATTCAAGCCATGGAATTTGCTTTGTTTTGGGTGGGATTCAACAAATAAATAACAGCGATTTGAACTATCAAGATGCCGATACTGAGGAATCTGAATTAGACCCTTACATGAGGCCAGGCTATTTGAACATATTCGTACATCTCAATTTAGAGTATGGCGAAGATATACTCAATGGTATTTCCTACGGTATTCCGGCCAATAGAATAAGTCTTGTAGGTCAGGTAATCGATGAACCCAATAACGGTAATACAACCACAATGGCACACGAAATCGGGCATGCACTAGGGCTTTACCACACATTTGAAACAGCTTATGGGGCCGAAAGCGTTGCTCGTTCAGGGTCCTGTGCCGACTGTGACGGCGATGGCGATTTGCTTTGCAGCACCCCAGCTGATCCTGATGATAAAAACAATTACTTGCAAAATAACACAACTAATACACCAAGCTCACAGTGTGACTATATTGGCACACGTTTGGACGACTGCGAACAGCTATATGTACCCGATGTATCCAATATCATGACTTATGGTTGGCGATTTTGCAGAAATAATTTCACGGCTGAGCAGGGTGATAGAATGCGATATGTATTGTTAAACAACTTGCAAATGTTCCTTTTCAATTACCTTGCACTTGATGAAATAATCGTTACAGCAGACCAAACAATTTCCAGCGGAAACGAGCAAGGCATTGCCCGAGATTTATATCAGACTTCACCAACAAATGGTTATTTCTTGGTGAATGGCACAGCCAATTTCAGTATGCAAGCAAAGAAAATTCAACTAAGTACGAACACTCGTCTTTCACCGGGTCTAGGTGGAAAAGTACAAATAAAGCCCAATAGCTATTGCAATTAAAGTCTGGAATTATGGCCTAAAATTTAGGGCCGAAATCAACTGGCGATTTACTAGCTTTAAGCCCGCTGTCCGCTCCAATCTATTTCAATTTTGGTGCCTGAGCGAAACCGAAAACCAAAATTAAAATAGGATTTCTGCTACCATCGGGGGCAAATAAATAGTTTTTGGGTTCTTTCAAAGGCTAATGTTAGGTGGTTGCAATTTCTTTTACAAAAAACAATTAATTTTCAAAGTCTCAAAGAGACGACCAATTTTGTAACTATGTGACTTTAGTTGATGGAAAATTAATACAGAATCCCCTTATCAACTTTAGCCGGCAACGGCCCAACAGTAGTCAATTTAAGTGCAGCCATATTTGAGCCAGCTTTTCCGCATGTCGGAATATCCTGTCCATCCACAAAAGCAGTCAAAAAACCCGACCAAAAGGCATCTCCAGCACCGGTGGCATCCAAAACTTCAATGGGTTTATTGTAAAGCCTGAAAGTATCTGCACCACCATTGTAAGAAATAATTGAGCCATCGCCGCCCAAAGTAAGGCAAACTAAACTGGCTCCCATTTGATGAAAATCAGCTATAACTAGCTCATTTTCAATTGATTTACCATAAAGCCTTTCGGCATCATCATTGCTTAATTTTACAAATGCATTATTTTTTACATAATTGGCAATTACCTGCCAAGCTTGCTCCCTATCAGGCCAAATACTTGGCGCATAGTTACAGTCTATTGATATTTGGCAGCCCAAACCGAAAGCCCTTTTTGCAGCCTCCACTATAGTGTTTTGTGCGGGCTTTTGGCTCAAAGCAAAACAAGTCGTATGAAAAATAGCAGAATCGGCCAATAATGAATCGGGTAAATTTTCAGGAAAAATCATTTTATCAGCAGTGCGATAAGCAACAAAATCTGGCGTACCTGTGGTACGAGAAACCACTACAATACTCGTTGGCTCAGATTTTGCAATAATAAAATGACTGGTATCAAGCCCAGATTTAGCGATTTCATCGATGAGAAAAACGCCCAAATTATCATTCCCAACAGCTGAAACTAAAGCCACATTGCCACCCAATTTAGCCATATTACTGGCCATATTAGCTGGAGAGCCTCCTTGAAATCGCTGAAAATCAGTCGCTTGCAGAAGAGATTCTGTCTTACTTGCTCCAATTAAATCTATCAATAATTCTCCAACTGAGAGCAGTGAATATTTTTTTTGCATAAAAAAGAAAAGATTAGAATACTTATTTTAATCAGTGCCCAGCTCCCATACCAATGGCTACATCATCCAAATTAGCTTTTTTGGAGTGAATCAATAAAGTCGCTCCAGCCGCAATTAACAAAAATAACCCAGCAAAACTGATGGCTTTGCCAGGGTCATTTCCCAAAAAATTCTTTAAAATATACCCAAAAGTAAGAGTTTGGATAAACATCGGAATCACGATCATCATGTTGATTAAGCCCATATATACGCCATATCGCTCCTTAGGTATTTCACTCACCACCATCAAATAAGGTATTCCCATCATGCTTGCCCAGCCAATTCCAAAGCCCGTAATCGCAGGAAAAAGTAGGTATTTATTTTCAATATGTGGAAAGGCTAAAAGGCCAACCGCCGCTAAAACCAAACAGCCAAAATGCACCATTTTTGGGGAATACTTTTTGGCAAAATAAACCAAACTAAACGCACATAAGAAAGTCACAATATTGTACCAACCATTCACCAAACCCGTCCATGATACCGCCTCTTCATAGAGGCCAATGTCTTGCTGCGGGCTCGTTTTATAAACGGATTGCGCTATGCTTTTCGAAGAATTTTGCCAATAACAAAACAAAGCATACCATTGAAAAAGATACACCAATGCCAGTTGCCACATCACTTTTGGCATAAATTTAATCGCTTTTATGATATCTAAAAAAGGAGAAAAAACATGCAAAGGCTCACGTTTCATTTCGGCCAATTCTTCGTCAGTCGGCGGTATTTCGGGTGTAGTTCGGGAGCTCCACCAAACAGAACCAATCGAACAAACAGCACCTAAAAAGAAACTTGCATATACCCATGTGGGTAAACTACCTGTTTTCCCTACAAAAATCATTGGAAAAATAAAGAGTGAAACGTTAGCCAAGGTTTGCCCAAAACCAGTAAAAAAACTTTGGGCCTGAAAGCCTGTTGGTTGCTGACTTGCATCCAATTTATCGGCAATAAATGCCCTATACGGCTCCATTGCCGTATTGTTACCAGCGTCCAAAATCCAAAGCAAGCCAGCAGCCATCCATAATGCGCTACTGAATGGAAATAAAAACAAAGCAATACTGCAAATCATCGCCCCAATAAAAAAGAAAGGTTTTCTTCGTCCACCCAACCTCGGAATCCAAGTTTTATCAGAAATTGCCCCTATTATGGGTTGAATTAAAAGCCCAGTCAATGGACCAGCTAAATTCAAAAGCGGTATTTCGTCAGGATTGGCCCCTAAAAAATCATAAATAGGGTTCACAGCAGATTGCTGCAAACCAAAACTGTACTGAATGCCAAAAAAACCGACATTCATATTAATAATTTGTGAAAAACTAAGCTTAGGTTTAGCGATTAAGGACATAAAAAAGTTACGGGGTTTTGTACAATTAATTCATCCTTGCAATATTACTATTTTATGTGAAAATAATAACATAGAATTCTTAGTTTTTCAGATAGCCCTTATCAATAATTTGCTTTTTGAATTCCTCCGCAAATAGTTGAGAATATATTTTTGATCCTCTTTCGTTGAGATGTGACAAATCCCATGATAATTCTGGGCTCATCAATTGACCAAATTGAGGATTTAAATTTGGATTAAACTTTAATGAGTCGGGCAAATTTCTATAGGCGGGCAATAAGATCTTTCGATTTGTTGGGCTTATTCTATTGGGCAAAAAAAAGAAAATTCTATAGTTTGACTGAGTTGATTTTTTAATTAGTGAATAGAGATATATTTTCAATAATCGGGATTCCGTCGAATTGCCTGAGTTTTCAAAGTCACTAATCCTCGGGTCATGATCTGAAGTTTTTGTAATTTCATTTTTTAAATAATATTGATGTTGAATAATATGGTCATAAAAAAACTCAGCTCTTTTATCCATACTGATAAAACCTTCCTCAGTATTTTTGTATTGATTTGGCATACTTTTTTGTGGCCATTCCAAAATAGTTTTGAGCCGAACTTTCAAAAATCGATAAAATTCTTCTAGGTTGAGCTCTTTATATATTTGAAAATAGGGTTCATTCATAAGGCTGTTAAAATTGGCCAATAAAAATCGGTCATCATAACTTAGCTCTACCAAAAGCAACTTTGGCTTAGGGCGAATCGTTTCAGTTAATTTATCAATAAAAAAGTAGGAATTAGGGAAAAAAAGTGCTGAAATACCCAAATTATAGGCTTTTACAGGTTCATTGTCAATTTGAAGATTTGCTAAGTATTGAGGATTGATTGAAGTAAAAGTTCTGGAAGAACCTACTAAAATTGTATTAAAATTCTCATTTTTCAGCACTTCAAATTTGGCTTTTACTTCTGGCATTGTATCCAAATCAAATGAGCTTTCCACAATTTCCTTAGCTGCAAAATTCAATAGAATTACAACTACAAAAAAAATGATGATTCGAATAAATACTTTAACCATCTTTAGAATTTAAAATATAAAAAGGACACGTCTTCTACTGGACGAAAATAAAATAAGGCTAAAAAAAGTACGAAATAAACAAACCATCTTTTAGCTATACTTTTTGGCAAAAGTTCATATATTTCTCTTTCATTTTTATATCGATTTGCAAGCTCTAAAAATAGAATTGAGAGGATTGATAGTAGAATAACTCTTTTACCAGCCATAAATCCAAATGGCTGAACAGCAAAAAGTTGCGAGAATTTACCATTGATTTCGTCCCAATTTTTTGACAAAAAGAAAACATCAAAAAAGGCAGAAGCATTTAAAAAAATAAGCCAGGCTCCAAAATTAAATAATCTTGGATATTTCACTAGACCAATTCTTTCAAAAAAAATAAATCTTGATTTTTTTGTTATCTGCTCTCCTATCAACCATATACCATTACCTAAACCCCATAAAATAAAGCCCCAGCTTGCCCCATGCCAAAGACCCGAAATCAAATAAATAATTAGCATATTACAATAGAGCCAGCCTCTCTTCTTACTGAATTTACTCAAAGGAAAAAAGATATAATCCCGCAACCAACTGGTGAGTGATACGTGCCAGCGTTGCCAAAGTTGGGTTCGTGAGGTGGAGGCATAGGCTCTATCATGAATATTTTTAGTTATAGTAATCCCAAAAAGTTTAGCTGAACCCATTGCAATGTCGTTATATGCCGAAAAATCAACAATAATTTGAAATACAAAAAACCACATAGCTAACAAAACCTCCATCCCATTGCTTCTGGAGAGGTTTGAATAAATAGTATTTACGTAAAAGGCGAGGTTATTAGCAATCACTATTTTTTTGAAAATGCCCCAAAGAATTTGAAAAAGTGCATCTCTGAAATTAGTATAGTCAAAGTCATTTCTAAACTCAAACTGTGTGATTAATTTCTTGGCCCTTTCAATTGGACCTGCCAATAATATTGGAAAAAATGCATGATGGAGAAGTATTTTTACGATATTCTGTTCGGGTTTTAAATATTTCCTTCGAATATCCACTAAATAACTAACCATCTGAAAGCTAAAAAAAGACAAGCCTATTGGAAAAGCATAGCTTATGATTGATGCTTTGCCTGAAAGGTTTTTTACCTCATCAATGAAAAAATTATTGAATTTAAAAAAAAATAAAGGGGTAAAAAGGACTAAAATGCAAAGACTAAAAGCAAGCTTATTACTTTGATTATTTGATAACCAAATTGCTGCATAATAAGTATAAAGGCTCATTCCAAACAATAAAATGCAATATTGCCATTGGTAAAATGCATAAAATAAATAACCTGCTAATACCAAAAACCATTGCCTATATCCAGGCTTGATTTGATAGAAAACGCCCACTACAATAAGCAAGAAGAAAAGATATTCAACAGAGGTAAAATCCATGCAATGAAGTGCTTAATAAACCAACAAGGCTCTATATCTTAACAACTGGCAAACTTTTAAGTCCTCTCATAAAGATGGTCTTTTGCCAAATGGGAGGCTCTATTTCTGAAATTTTATATTGTTTTAGAAAAATCGATAAAGGTTTTAGCCAAGTGCGCAATTCAATTCTTGCCACCCGAGCACCTAAACAAGAATGCATGCCCATACCAAAAGCCAAATGAGGATTGTAATTTCGGCTGGGGATAATTTCATTGGGATTTTCATATACTTCCTCGTCCCTATTAGCACTTGCCAGACAAAGGTATAATTTAGTGCCTTTTTCAAAAATTTGACCATCCAAATCAAAGTCAACTTTGGCCTTTCTTACTGTATAATGCAAAGGTGAAGAGATTCTAAAAAGCTCCTCTACCAATACATTTATCTCAATTTCAGTTGCATTCTCAATATAATCTATCAATTTTTTATCTTTCAAAAGCTCATAGAAAATCATCGAAATTGAATCCTTGGAGGTTTCAAGCGCAGCCATAAAAATAACAGTCAACAATGAAACCATTTCATCTGATGTGAATTTCTCATCTCTTTGTTCGTTTAATTCGGCTAGATAAGAGACTAGATTTTCGCTAGGGTTTGATTTATAAAAGTCATATAATTGAGAAAATTCCTCAAAAGCCCACTCAAATTGATTATTTATATTATAATAAGCCGTTTTTGTCAAAAATAAATCTTGAGAAACAGCCAAAAGATGAGAAAATTCTTTCAGTTTTTCATAAGGATATTTACCAGTAATACCCAACATTTCTTCCACCACATAAAGCGGAATCTTTGTGGCAATGTCAATCAAATCAAAAGAATCGTAACCTATAAATTGTGACAAACATTTATCAACCGCATGGTTGATAGCCGCAACACTGTCAAATTTCTTTAATGCTTTCTCCGCTATTTCGTTAATTTCAGCATGGTCGATACCATCCAAATACATATTCCATTTTTTTGTTCCTTTTGATAAAAAAGGACATTGGCCTTTGGAACTGAACAGCATTTCTTCTTTTGACGCAAAAAATCCGCTCAAATCAGATGCTGAAAATGCATCAGATCTTAGAATTTTTTTGATGTCTTTATGCTTAAATAGAACCCATTCTCGATGAGCACCAATCTGAATAGGGTTTGCTTTTCGACAGTCCTCTATGTGATCGTATGGATTCAGAAAATAGCCTGGTGTATAAGGATTCCAAACCATTATTAAGAAATAGGTATAATGTCCGTAGAGATTTTTTCAACTAATTTTTCGATCGTATCATATTCATAAAATAATGTGGGATCAATATCTACGCCCAATTCCATTTCTAGATCATAGGCGATGGTTACGGTAGACAGTGAATCAAGATTAAAATTTGATAATGTTGTGTTTGGTTTTATTTGTGAGATTTCTAGCCCAGACTCTTCGGCAACTTTTTCAACAAACCATGTGGTTAGGTCTTCTTTAGTCATTTCTATAAATTATAATGGTTTTATCTATAAACTGAAAACAAATTTAACGATAAATCAATGACTGGCAATTGACTTATAATATATAAAACAAAATATCTATTGAGTGGTATTTATTTTACAATATATTGACAAACAAATTCAAGAATTCTTTTGTCTCCCCAGTGTATACCATTTGAATTGGGAGAATAAAATGAACAATGTCCACCATGATTAGGAGTCTCTAAATGTATTATTTCAGACTTTGATGCCATTTGAAATGGTGAACAGGTCATGGATAGGATAGGGTCGTCTAATGCATTTAGTATTAAGGTGGGTACTTTAATATTTTCTAAATGGTGAATTGCTGAGCATTTTATATAATAATCTTTGGCATCTTTGAAACCATGTAAGGGCGCAATATACCAGTCGGTAAAGTCATCCAATATTTTATATCTAGAGAATTCTGCAAACTTTTCAGGATCAATCAAATGTTTTCGGCCTTTTAAAAATGTAAATGTTTTTTTCTTGAAACGATTCGCATAAAAGCTAGCTTTACCCATCGCTTGCACACTCCCATAAATATCGGTAGGCATTGAAGCTCCCACGACTGCTTTTATTTCAGAAGGTATTTGATTACCTATTTCACCCGCATATTTCAAAGTAATATTACCCCCTTTACTCCAGCCAACCAATACAATATTTTTATATTTATTTGATTTTAAAACATGCTCCACAATTTCAGAAAG
>JAZKGO010000231.1:0-2151 GCA_040385875.1 Bacteroidota bacterium | reverse complement strand
ATGTTACAAATTCTGAAAAAATCCCTAAAAAATTTGCCAAAAACTATCCAAGAGGTGGTAGCTTTTTATTGAGATTATTTGATGTTTTTGATGCAGCAAAAACGATACAATGGTTTGAAAATAAGGGAGTTAACCTTAAGACGGAAAAAGATGGTCGTATGTTTCCAGATACTGACAATTCTGAAACCATTATCAACTGCTTGCTTGAAACTTCTAAAAAATTGGGGCTACTAATAAGAACGAGTGCAGGAGTGAAAACAATCCAGCAAATTGATTTGGACCCTTACGAAAGATTTGAAATTGAATTGTTTTCTGGTGAAAAAATAAAAGCGTATTCAATTTTATATGCAACAGGGGGATCACCCTCCATCCATGGGTATCATATTTTACAATCCTTTGATATTCAGATCAATAATCCGGTGCCTTCGCTATTTACTTTTAATATTGCTCAGTCAAGCATTATTAATCTTTCAGGTCTTTCAGTTTCAGAGGTTACGGTTAAAATTGTTGGGTCAAAATTTGAGTCAAATGGACCTATTCTAATCACTCATTGGGGCTTTTCAGGACCCGCTATTCTCAAATTATCGGCTTGGGCGGCAAGGTATTTGTCGGAGCTTGGCTATGAATTCAAAATAGCGATTAATTGGTGCAATTCATTGAATGGCAATGAGTTAAATAATTTTCTTGAAGAAAAGAAAATAGCCAATCCCAAGAAAATCATACAATCGAATCCTTTATTTGGATTGCCTTCGAGGCTTTGGGTTTGGCTCTGTGAAAATTCTGATATCTCAAAAGACCTTTTATGGTTGGATATTTCGAATAAGAAAAAAAATAAATTAGCCGAAAATCTCCAAAACTGCCCTTTTCAAATTGAAGGTAAAAGTACTTTTAAGGAAGAATTTGTAACTTGTGGGGGCGTGGATCTTTCAGAAATAGTTCCTGATACATTAGAAGCTATTAAAGTTAAAGGACTTTACTTTTCAGGCGAAATACTTGATATTGATGCAGTTACAGGTGGTTTTAACTTTCAAGCGGCTTGGACAACAGGTTTTATTGCTGGCAAAAATTTAGGAAATTAATTAAAAAATAGAATGAACGAAATTTTAGAGACCTATCGATACTTGCAAAAGCAAGTGCCAAACTTCACTCCTGAAATTGGGATTGTATTAGGCACCGGCTTAGGAGCTTTGATTGACAATATTGAAATTATTGCCAAAATACCTTATGGCAGTATTCCAAACTTCCCAATAGCAACAGTCGAGGCACATAAGGGTAAGCTTATTTTCGGAATGCTGAATGGCAAAAAAGTAGTTTGCATGCAGGGGCGATTTCATTTTTATGAAGGTTATTCTATGCAAAAAGTTACTTTTGGGATTAGAGTGATGAAGCTATTGGGGATTGGTACACTGATAGTGAGCAATGCCGCAGGTGGTCTGAATCCAGCTTTTGAAATCTCAGACTTGATGATTATTCAAGATCATATCAGCTTGTTTTTACCCCAAAACCCCTTAATCGGGCATAACTTTGACAGTTTAGGCGATCGATTCCCAGATATGAGCGAGCCCTATCATCCAGATTTGATTCAAGATGCAGAAAATATTGCTTCAAAAAATAATTTGAGGATTCAAAAAGGAGTATATGTGAGTGTTTCAGGCCCACAATTGGAGACAAAAGCTGAGTATAAACTATTAAGACAGCTGGGTGCTGATGCAGTAGGAATGAGCACTGTACCTGAGATTATCGTTGCCCGCCACATGGGCATCAACTGTTTCGGACTTTCAGTAATTACCGATTTATGTATTCCAGAAACGCTCCAGAAAGCAGAATTTGAAAACATTGTTGCTGCAGCAAGAGCGGCTGAACCATCAATGTCACTGATTATCAGTGGTTTGGTAGGTCAGATTTAGCTACTTGATCAGTTGGGTTTTGAATCCGGCAATACTTTAATATAGCTTACTTTAAATCTGTCGTTTATGACTTCCCCTTTCACCTCAGCTTTTTTTATAGCCATGCAAAAGCCATCTTTTGCATGAGCATCACCATGGTCATCGATTTTTGTGCCATCCACAAAATAGGGCTTTCCATCAATCCTCACGGCCAAATCACAACTATTACCTTTCATGCCAAAATTGCATTGCCCACACGAAACTT
>JAZKGO010000230.1:0-28959 GCA_040385875.1 Bacteroidota bacterium | reverse complement strand
CCTTGCAATTGAACCGGCTTATCCAATTCATACACATTTATTTCATGCTGGCGCAATATTTTTACCATTTCGGCCACCGACCATTTATCACCGGCACCACCAAAAACAAAAGCTTTTATCGGGTCAGTATTCGTCTGAGAAAAAAAGTCTCGTTGATAATCCAAAAGCTCATTTCTCATTGATAATGAGGCCTTTAAGGTAGATAAACTTGCCACGAATTGATTTTTGATTGTAAAAGGAAAGCTCAACAATCCATTTTGTGTCTCTTGCAAATGCCCTCTCGAACTGGCCTGCTCAAATAAGATACCCATCGCACCTTGCACATCAGGAAAGGTAGAGCCTTTGCCATAATAAAAGTCGTCATATCCTTCTTTTGTAAAATAAAGCGACTTGATTCCGTCCATTCCTTCGGCCTGAAATTTTCCAAACTTCTCCGTTAGTTCAATGTTCTTTTTTGGGGTAAGTGGGTGAGTACGTTCTGGAATTCCCGGCTGAAAAAAGAAGCTGGAATTTGAACCCATTTCATGGTGATCAGTTAAAATATTGGGTTTCCATTCATGAAATTTAGCAATACGACCTTTACTTTCAGGATGCTGAGTATAAAGCCAATCTCGATTTAGGTCGAAATAATAGTGATTAAATCTACCGCCTGGCCACCATTCATTTAGCTCTCGACTATTGGGATCGGCCACTAAATTGATGCTTTTATTGGCATTCACCCAGGTTGCAAATCTTTCACCCCCATCAGGATTGATTCGTGGATCTATTAAAATGATTGTTTCTTTTAAAATTTGTTCAATTTCGGTCCCTTGTGCTGCTGCCAAATAATAGGCAACTAATGGTACCGAATTGGTGCCCGATGCCTCATTGCCATGCACGGAATAACCCATCCAAGTCACCAATGGCATATTTTTAGTCTCCAATTTGGAAGCTTTATCGGGCTCAGTCAAGGCATGGTGGTCTTTTTTTATTTGCTCAATATTTGCATGGTTGGCTTTGCTGGTAACGGTAATTAAATAAAGCGGCTTGTTTTCATGAGTATGCCCATACTCCACTATACTAAACCTCTCCGAAAGATTGTCAATTTTTTTTAGGTAGTCAATTAGTTGAAAATAGGGTATATGCCATTGACCTACTTGATATCCAAAATATTGCTGTGGGGTGGGAATGCTTTTATCATATTGTATATTCTCTGGCAGATAATAGCTATCATTCATCTGACTAAAACCAGATTGAGGGCCGACAAACGAGAGCAAAAATAAAATAATGCTTCCTCTAAAACACAAAAAAGCGGAAGTCCGCTTTTTTGAAATATCATTGTTAAATATATATTTGGTCATATTTGACAGTATTTTTTAATTTCTTTTCATTTTTGCTTCAATCGTATGTTGCGTATGAGGCACAGCACGAAGTCTATCTTTTGGAATCAATTTTCCAGTATCAATACATACACCGTAGGTACCGTTTTTAATTCTGATAGCGGCATTCTCTAATTGTATCTGAAATTTCTGAAGGCGAGCGGCCAACTGGCTAAAATTTTCTTTTTCTGAGGTGTCGGCACCATCTTCAAGTGGTTTCGAATTGCCAGCAGTATTATCCGTGCCTGAATCATTCTTCTTACTTAAAGTTTCCTTTATATAATTCAGTTCAGATTTTGTGGCTTCCAATTTATGGCTAATAATCTCATCAAACTCCTTTAATTCTTCTTCTGAATATCTATTGCGTTCCTCTTTCGTAGCTAGCATAATATATTATTTAACGGTTTTGAATTTAATTGACAAAGAAAATTTTTGCAAAATTACGCTATTTATTATTTCCTACAATTTTTAAAATATAAATTTTAAAATATTTTATTGAAATAATAAATTCTTGTCAATCTTTAATCAAAACAGCTCTATTTCATTTTCCCTGTTTTTTTATCATAAGTGCCTAGCGGAAAGCTGATACCAGCATTTAAGCTCAAAGCTCGGTTTTGAAATTTTGACAAAATGGAGCCGTCTTTTGGAATATTTGCAAAACCATATCCATATTTTAGGTCAACGTTTAGCCAAGTTTTAGTTTTTATGGCATAATTGAATCCTGCTCCAATATTTACACCATAATCCATATTATTAAAGAAGGTTAAGGTTTGTTCATTTGTAAACCCTGGGCTTTTGGCACTGACCAAATAACCAATATACGGCCCAATAAACACTTTTGGTCTGAAGCTTCCTTCTTGCATGCCTTCGCCAAAATAATACACCAAATTGATAGGAACTTGCAAATAATTGAGGGTAAGATAGTTTTCAGAATTTTTAACATTATTACCTAACTGACTGAAAATCAATGAACCATTGAAACCGAAATCTGTTTTTGTGCTGTAGTTAGCAAAAATACCACCATTAAAACCAGCCTTAAATTCGGATGTGGGATTGTTTACTTTTGAATAATTGAGGCCTATAGTAGGGCCAATTGAAACATTTTGTTGAGCAATAGAATTGAATGAAAAAAGTGCTAATGCAATGAAATAAATGATTTTTCTGATCATGATTTTAAATTTGATTGATTGTCCAATAAATGAAATCTTAGTACAATTATTGCACCAAAATTGCCGCAAATCTATTAAACGGTACTACTCAATACATTTAATTTTTCAGTTTCTATCTTTTCTTGCAGCTTCAATATCCCCCCTATTAGTGCTTCTGGGCGTGGTGGGCAGCCTGGCACATACACATCTACCGGAATGATTCGATCGACGCCTTTTACCACATGGTAGCCATGTTCCCAATACGGGCCGCCGCAGTTTGAGCAGCTTCCCATCGAAATCACGTAGCGTGGCTCAGGCATTTGTTCGTATAGTCGTCGGATGCGATCGGCCATTTTAAAAGTAACGGTGCCAGCAACGATCATTACATCGCTTTGGCGTGGGGAGGGGCGTGGGAAAACTCCAAATCGGTCCAAATCATAGCCTGAAGCATAAGTTTGCATCATTTCGATAGCGCAACAGGCCAATCCAAAGCCCATTGGCCAAAGGGAATTACCTCTTGCCCAGCTCACCAATTCTTCCAAATTGCCTTGCACAATACCGACTTCGCCAGTTTTTCCCGATTGAAATAATTCTTCTAAGCTCATTTTTATAGTTTGAATTAGTTTTTTAGTTTGAAAAAGTTTGAAAGTTAACGTTAAATCTACACTCACTGGTTCAAGTCTGTGACTTGGACCATTTTTGGTTTCAGTTTGCAACTGATTTTTCATAACCGATGCTAGCGCAAGCGTCTAGCTTGTGCTTTTTACTCCGATGGCTATTTAATGCTTTCCCCCTCCCCAAAAATGGTTCAAGTCTGTGACTTGGACCAGTTTTGGTTTCAGTTTGCAACTGATTTTTTCATAACTCCAGATTAATTATTTCTATCAACCCTTTATTATTGGTATAATAATCAACAGCACTGCTAAACCGCCAATGCTCAGGTTTATCAACAAAGCCAGCTGTAACTGGGTTTTCATGAAGATAATCAACCCTTTGCCTAATTTTTGAAATTGAATCTAATTGAATTGGTTGATTATGTTGAAGCCAAAATTGAATATTTGTATTGTTTGGATTCTTTTTTCCAGCTCTTTCAAACATCCAAATCATCCACTCTCGTCGACTTTCCTCAGGATTATCTGCAATTGCGGCAACTATCTTTTTGGAAGTGTATTTTTTCAAATCTCTTAAAATATTTTCCATAGGCTCGCCTCTTGTGCCAATAATTAAGTGCACATGGTTACTCATGATCACCCAAGCGTATAACTCCAAATCCTTATTTTCTATACAATACTTCAAACTATCGACAATAATAAATCGATAAGTGTCACGTGTAAAAACATCAATAAAATTTACAGTAGCAAAGCTTACGAAATATATTTGTCTTTGGTCATGAAATTTATATTTTCGGCTCATTTAGAAAAATAAAAGTTGAAAACTTCAACTATTTTAGGTACAAGTCGCAGACTTGCACCAGAATAAGCGCCTGATTGAGGACACTGCCTGGGAAGTCTGAACTTTCGAACTAACAAACTCCCAAACTCACAAACCTTCCTCAACTTCAAGAAAGATACTTTTCATAGGCCGACTTGGGAATATTACTCTGATAATCAGGCACTTTTATTTCAGGTTTTACCCATTCTAAATAGCCTTTTACCCAAGCATAGGCTAATCCTAAGATGAGCAGACCAATAAAAATAAACATCTCCACCACTGAAACCCAAGCCCATAAGCCATCAGTTAATTCAAATAATTGTTGATTGCCAAATACAGTAGCCCATGGAAACAAAAACACCAACTCTACTTCAAATAAGATAAAAACCAAAGCCACAATATAATATCGAATATTGAATTGTACATTAGCGTTACCAGTGGGCTCTTCTCCACTTTCGTAAGTACTTAATTTTTCAGGGTAAGGTCTATTGGGGCGGATAAATTTGGCAATCGCAAAAACGAGAGCCAATAATACTATTCCCGAAATAATAAAAAGTAATATATAACCAAAGTCACTAATCATAGCTGTAATTTTATGCAATTTAATATAAAATAGGTTTAATATGAATTCCTGCTAAAATTGTAGATCGAATTTGTGCTATTTTATTAAAAATGTGGTACTAGATTCTATTTAATTTATTGCGCTTAAAAATGGAAAAGTAGCCATATTTTAACAAATTTTAACTCTAATTTAATCGTTCAAATTCTCCCATTTTTTACATTTGCATCACAATTTTGTTAATCAAAATTTCTATAAAAAATGAAAAAATATATCTATTTTTTTCTAATCTTATTTTCACAAATCATTGTGAATAAGGTATTTAGCCAAGCAAGCATTATTACCGAAAGGCCTGAAATAGGATCGACCAATACAGAGGAAGCACAAATAGAAAAAATCGAGTTAACTGATAAGTATACGGTGATTTATATGAGTTTTCAACTGGGTAGAAAATCTTCAAAAAACGATCGTTCAGAAAAAAGCAGTCAGCTCCTCAATGAGTTATTGGAGATGCTTATGAACAGAAATTTAGGCAATAATCAAAGAATGCCTTTAGCCTATATTTCAATTAAGCCGAGTAGCAAACTTATCGCCCTCAAAGGTGATAGAACCTTTAAGTTCATCAAAGCAAGTGGTATACCAGAAGAGCCCGCCCAATTAGATACTTATCCTGGCGAAAAAGTGAATTTTAAAATTTATTACGAGAAAATAGAGCCAGGCATAACTGTTTTTGATTTTTTTGAAGGTCAAAATTCTGATGAGATGCGTTGCTGGAATTTTTATAATGTGCATATCAATAATCCTTCCGAAAAGAATTTGAATAAGCCGATCAAAGCCTCCGATCTACCAATTGAGCAAGTTTTTATAATAAAAGGGAAAGTTGCGGATGCAAAAACCCATAAACCATTAACTGCAAAATTAGAATATTTGCTTTCGCCCGCAATGGAGGCTATTGACTCAACAATGACCTTTAGCTCAGGCAATTACAAAACAACTCTACCCAAAAAAGGTGTCTATAATTGTATTATTTCAGCCCCTGGCTATTTGGTAAAACAAGAATCAATTGATCTTTTGGAAGCCGATGCAGGCCATTCAATCTCAAAAGATTTTTACTTAACTCCGATTGCAAAGGGGGATGTGGTGCTTCTTTCAAATGTCTATTTTGAAACGAGTGAATATGACTTGCTCTCGGCCTCCTATTCTGAATTGAACAAGTTAGTGACCCTTTTGAATGAAAATCCAACCCTAACTATTCTTCTTGAGGGCCATACAGATATTGTAGGAGATAAGCAGGCCAATATTGAACTTTCACAAAAAAGGGTAAATTCCGTAAAAACTTACTTAATCAATAAAGGAATATCCCCTAAAAGAATAGAAACCAAAGGTTGGGGAAGCTCTAAACCCCTCAATTCAAACGGCACTGATGAGGAAAGGAAGGTGAACAGAAGGGTGGAATTTAGGGTATTGAACTTATAATTTGGATTTCTTTATCATTGAGTTTTACTCATTTGATATAGGCGATAAACCCCAACTATTATAAAAAAAAGACCATAATAGCCTTTAGTGTTATTAGCTTGGGTTGAAAAACTAAGAATTGCGATAATTGCACCGCAAACAATCAGAATATATGGAATGTATTTATTGAGTTTCTCCATTATAAAAAGTGAAATTTGAGAAAATATTTCTTTAAATTACATCAAATATAAGTTAAAATTATAATGATTGAAAATTCTCAAAAAAGGAGTCTTTTATTTTTATTATTGTTGTTAATTCTCAATTTTAGAGTCGCCATTTCACAAGGAATATTAATAGACAGACAAACTAATATAGCTAAAATTGATACTTCCTATCAAAAAATAGATCCAGCCAGATTTCACAAAATTCAGGTTTTTGACTTAAAATTAGGGCGAATGGTTTCAGATGACAGGGGCTTTCAACGATTGTTGAAAAACAATGGCTTTGCCCCAGGACAACCCAGCTTTTATGAGGCAGGTATCAATTATAACTACTTGATCAAAAAATTAAATCTAGGGCTAAAAGCCTCAATTGAATGGCAATCGTTCAACAAACAAGCATCACTTTGGCATGCAGGTTGGCAGGCTTCTATTGGCTACGCATTAAAGAGAAAACTGAATACTATTTTAACCCTTAATTCAAATTTGGGTGTGCAAACTTCTACCATTAGTTTTGGGGCAGATCCTCCCGATTTTTTGAAAAGACTCAATTATTCACATGAATCAAGCAAGCTTTTTCAAAAACAGTTTATTTTAGGCCCATCAATCAACTATCATAAAATTTTCAATCAAAAAAAGGTTGATCGAGGACTTTCATTAGGTTTTGAAGTAGGGATAAATTTTGCACCACTCAACCCAGTTTGGAAATATGGCTATGATGATGAAAACTACGATTTTATTGGAGAACGAATATTTGATATGCCACAAGCAGCTAAAAATTCGTATTTTACCTCATTAATTATTGGTTTTTGGAGTGCTCAATAAATGCAGTTTATTGAATATTAAAACAAAAGCACGATCATCAAAATAAAAACCCCGTCACCCAACCAGCGGTACCTTTCGTGTTGAATAAAGAATTTGACGAAATCGTTCAGTAGCCATAAAATGGCCGACATTACCATCTCGACCAACAAAACTCTCGCTAAATAAATCTGATGATTTTGTGAAAATGTAACCGACCCGAAAATTACGATGGATAAAAAAAGTGTCGTATTGATGGTTAGAGAGGTTTTTTTGCCAAAAAAATTAGCTAAGTTTTTGCTTTGAGGAAGCGCAATCGACTCATAAACGGAGAATAATAGTAAATTTTGAAATACAATTGCAAAAAAAATCGCTGCCACAGCCCATTCTTGCCAAGTGATAGTGGGCTTGGTTACAAAAACCGTTCCCACGATACCAATTGTATAAATAATGGCGGTAAGAGGTTCTTTAGCAATCTGTAAAAAAGTATTGTTGGGAAGCTTGTTCACCGCTAATAAATAAATAAGTACTACCACTGCTAAAGTAAGGCCAACCGAAAGCACTTTGGTAGGCAATGTAAAGGCAAAAATCGCCGAAAAAATAGTTAATATGATGATAATCTCCCAAAGTACTTTTTTGTGCTTATTATGAAAACTATGTCTTTGGGTATTGCTAATGGCCAGATTACGTAAATCAAAAAGCCGATCGGCAGAATAAATTACAAATACGGCAACCCCTAATACGATGGAGGCAATCATTTCAGAATTACCTTCGCCATTGGGCAGTTGCCAAAAAACCAAATTGCATACAATTGCTCCTAACATTACATCCAAACTCAACCAATGTGCTTGCTGAAGAAATCTTCTCATAATGATTCGCCAAACATGGCTTTAATTTTTTATCGATAGTATTAGAATTGAATCCCCCAGTTTAACTTTTCCTATTTTATTTACTAACAGATTTTGACCAAATAATATTTTATTGTTTTTGAACCGATAGCTACTTAACGTTTTGAGCGGCTCTTTCCCAAATAAAGCAGTTTTGTGATTAATTGTGGGTATTACACATCTAGCACAATTTTTAACCCCAGTAAATTCCGCTTCCCCTATTTGAAAATTAAACCAATTATCTTCCTCATGGGCAAGACCTCCTTCAAATACAAAATTAGGTCTAAATCTATCCATTGAAATCGATTTTTCCAATTTTGAATTCAATAATTTCAACGCCTCATTGCCAATTATCAAATAGGGATAAGCATCTGAAAATGAGGTAATTTCATCCCCAGAAATTGCATAATTGGAATCAACTTTTCTTTTTGTCGAGTTTGGCATGTAAACTAATCGACATTTTATTCCCAAAGCATTTGAAAGCCAATCATTAATACCATCTTTTATTTCAAAAGCTTCAACTTGGTCGTCCCAAATTTGAACCATTACTTTGTTGGACTCAACATTCTTACGCTCAGGATTTAACAAATTATAGTTATCAAACTTCGCTGTTTTATCAGTAAAAGTGATTGATTTCAATTGATTATTTTCAATAATAAGGCTAATACCCATAAACACCATTTGGGGAAAAGTTCTTTGTGTCAAAAAACGATTCTGCTCGTCCACTATTAACCATCTACGGTCGTATTGAAGCCCCCTTTCCGTAACTTCTGCTTCATTGAGGCTTATGCCACCGAGCGATTTCACTGGATAAATCCATATTTCAGAAAGAATAGGTTTGAGTTTCGAATTATTCACTTTAATTTAATCAATCAAAATTAGTCATTTTTATAAATATTCCAAGAAAGCCTCGGCATAGGACTTATATTATTTTTTGCAAAAATACCTGCCTCTGCCTTAAAATGTGCCGCCATCGCAATCATGGCTGCATTATCAGTGCAATATTCAAATTTAGGTATAAACACTTGCCAATCAAGCTCTTGACCTACTTTATTCAAAGCTTTTCTTAATCCACTATTGGCCGAAACTCCTCCAGCAATTGCAATATTTTTTATTTTAAATTTTTTACTAGCCAATTTTAATTTTTTTAACAAAATTTCGATTAGTGTATATTGCATACTAGCACAAATATCTTCTCTATTTTGCTCGACAAAATTTTCATTAGCCTTAATTTCTTTTTGTAAAAAATAGAGGAACGAAGTCTTAATTCCAGAAAATGAGTAAGATAGTTCGGGCATTTCACCAATAGGGAATTTGTATTTGAGGGGATCACCGTTTGCTGCAAATTTATCAATAAAAGGGCCACCAGGGTATTCAAAACCTAATAATTTGGCCGCTTTGTCAAATGCCTCTCCAACGGCATCGTCTTGCGTTTCACCCACTATTTCCATATCCAATGCTGAGTTTACTTTCACAATTTGGGTATGTCCGCCACTCACGGTGAGGCATAAAAAAGGAAAGTTGGGGCGTGGTTCCTCAATAAAATGTGCCAATACATGTGCTTGCATATGATTCACTTCAATGAGAGGTATATTAAGGCCTAAAGCAAACGATTTGGCAAATGAAGTACCAACCAATAATGACCCTAATAAGCCTGGCCCTCTGGTAAAAGCCACTGCATTTAGCTCGCTTTTTTGTATATTTGCAACAGCAATTGCTTCATTTACAACCGCCACAATGTATTGCTGGTGTGCTCTTGAGGCCAATTCTGGCACCACACCACCCCATTTTTGGTGAATCGCCTGATTGGCTACAATATTGGAACGAATTTTGCCATCTGTAATTACTGCTGCGGAGGTATCGTCACATGATGACTCAATTGCTAAAATGTTCATTATTAATAATATCGGATCAAATTTTAATCAGATTTTCACATGAATAAGCTGATTTTTGAATAAATTAGATAAACTAAAGAATTAATTTAAGCTAATTTCGTTTAAAAAGTTCATAAATAATTGATAAAACTGTAATAACGAAAACAAAAAAGTAAGAATTGCGAATAGTAAAATCCATATTGAGAACTTTATATTACAGTGTGTTTTTACTGGCTGTTATAGTTGTGCTTAGCGCAGCTGCGATACGCTTTTCATCCTTTATTCAGACAAAAATAGCAAAAAAATTAGCTATAATTGCTTCTGAAAAAATGGGCTATGAGATTGAAATAGGGTCTGCTCAATTAAGTTGGCTAGATGCAGTTACTTTGAATAATCTCAAAATAAAAAATCCCCAAGGCGGCCCAATGATTGATATGCAGACCCTTGAGGTGAATTTTAACTTTACAAAGCTACAAGATTCGTTAAATCTGAATATTGGTTATGTAAAACTAATTAAGCCAGTCGTATTTTACGAAATTGATTCGCTTACTGGTAAACAAAATATCGATGAGTTCATTAAAAAAATCAATGAACTCACTGCTTCCAAAAAACCAAAAAAGAAAAAGTCCAGAGGCCAATTATTAACCATTGATAAAGCTGAAGTGATCGATGGGATTTTTCATTATCAAGACCATCAATCCAAAATAAGACTGGACAAAGACCGTTTTGATGAAACTCATTTCACCATAACGAACCTAAATGCCAAAGTAGCTAACTTTTTAGCCATCCGAGATACTGTAAGTCTATTTGCTGATGTCACTGGCATCGATCAAAAAACAGGTTTGGAAATAAAGCGAATCAAAACTGATTTTTTGATTTGTAAAAAATCAATGGTATTCAATAAACTTTATGCCCATCTAGGCAATACTATTATCAAAGATTATTTGCGGTTCGACTATAAATCTCAAAAAGATATGTCCGATTTTTTTGATAAAGTTACTATCTCTGCAAATTTCGACTCCTCCTATTTTGCAAATGCTGACGTTTCCAAATTTATACCCAGTCTTAAATATAATGATAATTGGGATATCAGCGGGCAGTTCGACGGGAAAGTGAGGCATTTCACCTTAAAAAATTCAAAAGTTTATTTTGGCAAAAACAGTATCTTGAAAGGCAAGTTTGAATTTGATGGCCTTCCTAATGTAGATAAGACATTTATGAAACTCAACTTTGTAAGTTCAAATATTAAAATAGCTGATTTAAAACCTTATTTGAACCAACAAACAATTGAAAGCATTGAGAGTTTAGGCTTTTTTGCACTCGACGGAGAGTATGTGGGCACTACCAAAAACTTCAAGACCAACGGAGTAATTGAAACCAATTTGGGCAAAGCAACCACGGACTTGAGTATGATATTAAATAAAAACTCTGCCGAAACCGAATACACGGGAAATCTCATTTTGGAGAATTTTAAAGTTGGTGAGTTTTTTGGAGACAAAAACAGTCTGAAAAATATCTCAATGGTTGGCAAAATAAGTGGAATAGGACTCAACGCAAAAGACGCAGTTCTAGATGTGGATGGTACAGTGAATAATCTTGATTATCAGGGCTATAATTACAAAAACTTGACAATAAATGGTAGGTTGCAAAAGCAATTATTTGAAGGTAAGCTTAGTGTTGCGGATACCAATTTAGTTTTTGCCATGAAAGGCATTGTTGACCTTCGTGAAAACCGTGAAAACTTTAATTTAACGGGGGAACTTAAAAAGGCCAACTTTAAAAAATTAAATCTTTCTGATAAAGATGTTAGCTTAATTGCCAATATGAATGTATCGTTCAGTGGCACTAATATTGACAATATTTTTGGCTTCGCACGCTTTAACGACATAGACCTTCGTGTGGACGACCGAAACCTGAAAATGGATACCCTTTATGTATTTTCAGACATCAAAAATAATATTCGAGATTTTATTGTCGACTCAGATTTGATGCGCCTACGCCTCAATGGCAATTATGTGCCATCGGTAGCCATTGCTGATTTGCAACAATTGGCTCAGGAATATAAGGCCTATTTTACCAATAACAAATACCAGCGAGACCAATATTATGCCAATAAATTAAGCGATAAAAACAAAAATTATAGCATTGACTATTCGTTTAATCTTATCGAAACCAAACCATTAATGGATTTCATTTATCCCAATGGGCATATTTCAAATTATACTCCATTTGAGGGGAGATTCACAATGGGTAAGACTGTAATGCTCGACCTTGCTGGTAAAGCAGACACTTTGAAATTCGGTGATTACCAATTTTTCAACACAGATTTTGACATCAATACCTCCAAATTTGTGGATAATCCAGAGGTTTTGGCTTCAGGAATTATTAATTCAGAAAAACAAAAAATATCAATTTTAGCACCCACAGAAAAGTTGAGTTTTGAAGGTGCTTGGGATAAAAACAAAATAGTTTTTAACAGTAGCATCAAACAACAAAACAGCACCAACAATGCCGATTTGAATGGCAATATTCTTATCACTGAATATGGGTTGGACCTCCAGTTTAAAAATTCGAAATTCAGATTATTGGAAAATGATTGGAAAATAAACTCAGAAAATACAGTAAACATCACCAGTGATGAGGTTTGTTTTAAATACATGACCATCGAAAATAAGAATCAGATTGTGGCCATAAACGGTTCGCTTTCAACCGATTCACTGGAAACTTTAAGGTTGGGCGCCACTAATTTTGAATTAGCAACTATTGCCCCTATTTTAGATCTTGATCTATCGGGCACTTTGAATGGTACCAGTTCAATCAATGATGTGATGGGCAATATGGCAATTGAAGGCAAAATAGACATTGATAGTCTGGTGTATAAAAAACTTTGGATTGGTGATTTAGCTGGAGAAAGCCGATGGGACAAAAATGATAAATTGCTCAATATCAACTATCATGTTGATCGAGAGAATAGTCGAATGCTTAATTTGGAAGGTATCTATATTCCTGCATTAAAAGAAAATTCATTGGATATGATTTCCACCCTGAATAAAACCAATTTAAAAGTGGTGGAGCCGTTTACAGATGATCTTTTTTCGGATTTTGAAGGCCTTGCTAGTGGGCAAGTACATATCACTGGCACGCCAAATGCTCCCAATTTGGAAGGAGAAATTAGCATTGATAAAGGCAAAATCAAAGTCGATTATTTAAATTCATATATTCATTTTGAAGATAAAATTTCGTTTGGTAACAATAGAATTATAACTGACCAATTGCGCCTTACTGATAGTGAAGGCCATACAGGCAACTTAAATGGAGGAGTGGAATATGGGGATGGTTTTACAAAAATGAAATTGAATTTAAGAGGGAATCTTAAAAACTTTAAGATACTTAGTACTACCGCTCGAAACAATGATCTTTTCTATGGAACTGCCTATGCCACAGGCGATTTGGCCATTACTGGTCCCTTAAATGATATCATGATTAGGGCCAATGCAACCACTAATAAAGGTACCAAAATTTATATCCCTCTCGATGGTGCTGCTTCCGTTTCAAATTCTGACTATATAGAATATGTAACTACCCTTGAGACAGAGAAAAAAGATACCCTGCTTTCAGTTTACCAAAAAAATAATGGGAAAAGAAAGTCGACAATTAGAATGGATTTCAATTTCTATGTTACACCAGATGCCTATTGTGAGTTACAACTTGACCGTCGAAGTGGCGATCTTATCAAAGCTTATGGAAATGCCATTTTGAATTTAAAAGTGAATTCATCAGGTGATTTTACGCTTAACGGAATCTATGAGCTAAATAAGGGGGAATATTCTTTCAACTTCGAATCATTGATAACCAAACAATTCAAAATTTTACCCAAAAGTAAAATCATTTGGACTGGTGATCCTTTAGAAGCAGATTTGGATATTAAAGCAGATTATACTCAATTCACCTCGCTTTTACCAATTTTACCAACTGAAAACCAAAATTCAACTGAAAATAGAAGATATCCGGTAAGTGTCATTCTGAATTTAAAAGACAGGATGCTTTCGCCAAGAGTTAGCTATGACATTGAGTTTAAGGACTATCCAAAAACATCGGAATATGAAAATAATATTCTAGCCTTTAGAAATCGAATCAATACCAATGAGCAGGAATTGGGACGTCAAGTAGGTAGCTTATTACTTACCCAAAGATTGCTAGAGTCTTCTACTGATGCTTTTAAATTTGAAAATTTTACCAATAATATCGGCGAATATTTATCGAACCAAGTGAGTAAATTGGCTTCTAATGATAATTTCCAATTGGGCATCAATGCAGTTGATTTTACTACTCAAAATCAAAATTTAATCAATTCAATGCAACTTCAATTTTCGTATAATTTTGACGATCGCATAAGAATTAGTCACAGTCGTAATGGATTTTTGGGAAATAATAATACTCAAAATACCAACAATTACGGCAATTTGATCGGCGATTGGTCATTGGAATGGTTGATTACCAAAGATGGGCACCTCCGCTTAAAAGGCTATAACCGTAATACTCCCAACGCATTTCAAAATATAACTTTAAACAACTATATCACCTCTTATGGTGCCAGTTTGGTTTATACCAAAAGTTTTAATAACCTTTTCAATACTAAAAAGAAGAAAATCGGGTTACCTAATAACGAAGTGGTAATGAAACTTCCTTAATAGTATTTGAACTAATAATCTTTTTTAGAAAATGAACAAATTCATTTTATTCAGCATTATTACTGCTTTCTTTTTTTTAGGGAATGGTCAAAATATTGAATCAAAGCCTATAAAGTTTGAGAATCAATTCAGTACTATATCTAAAAATAGTAGCTTAGCAGAAACCTCACAAGAAGGCAGAAAAAGGAAAGACGGCCGATATAAGCGTAAAAAAGGTTTTATGTGGGGCCTATTTAGAGGCAAAAAAGAATGTGATTGCCCTAAACATTGATTTTTTTGTTATTTAACCTTTAGCTACTCAAAACAGTGTAGCTAAAATCATATTCCTTCTTAGTTTTGTATTTCAATTCGATGTAAATGCAAAACAAATTATTCTCCCTCATTTTATTAATTGTCATTTCCATGCAAGCGTTGGCTCAAACTGGGCAAACTATTCGTGGTAAAATAATCGCTCAAGCAAATGGCCGGCCAGTTGAGGGTGCTAATATTTTCATAATCAACACCACCTATGGTACTGTTTCTGATCAGAATGGCTTTTTCAAAATAGTCAATGTTCCTGCTGGAAGATACGAACTCAAAATTAGTGCCGTCAATTATCAAGAAACGATTGTACCCCAGCTTGTGGTAGATTTGGGAAAGGAAAAGGTTATTGATGTGGCAATTTTTGAAAGAATAAATAATCTCAATGAAGTTACCGTACATCCTATTAATTCAGGAACAATCAATCCGACCAGTAGCCGTACATTTACTGTAGAAGAAACCCAACGATTTGCCGCTTCATTTTATGATCCTGCAAGACTGGCGGCCTCTTTTCCTGGTGTTACCACTACCAACGACCAAGCCAACAATATCTCCATCAGAGGCAATTCCCCAAATGCACTTGCTTGGCGATTAGAGGGGGTTGAAATTGTAAATCCCAACCACCTGACCAACGCAGGCACCTATACAGATAGGCCAATGCAAAACGGTGGTGGCACCATCATTTTGAGTGCTCAAATGTTGGCAAATTCACAGTTTTTATCAGGAGCTTTTGCGCCAGAATATGGCGGTTCGGTAGCTGGGTTATTTGATATGAGATTAAGAAAAGGCAATAATGAAAAAAGAGAATATACACTACAGGCTGGTCTTTTGGGGATAGATTTATCAGCGGAAGGGCCAATTTCTAGAAAGTATAAAGCATCTTATTTGTTAAATTATCGGTATTCGTTTACAGGCTTATTAGGTGCAATGGGTATTCCATTGGGTGATGAAAAAATAGGCTATCAAGATCTTGCATTAAATTTCAATTTACCCACAAAAATGTTGGGAGACTTTACTTTATTTGGGATGTATGGAGCAGCTTCAAACGATTTTGAAGTAAAAGAGGATAGCTCCAAAATATTTGCAAAAGACTATTCAATCATTCAATTCACCTCAAAAATGGTGGCTGTTGGAGCTACTCATGAGTTATCAATCGGGTCAAAAATCAATTGGCGAACAGTCGTTGCACTGTCTGAAAAACAAAATAATCGATCAGAATTAGAATATGTGAAACGGTCTTCTTCCTACTCAGGGCCCATTTTTGATAACCTTTCCAACCAAAGAATATCATTTACGACAAGCCTTAATTACAGAATATCCAACAGTAACAAATTGAAAATTGGACTCTTTTATACTAGTATAAATGATGAGGCGGTACATGGCAATGCTTTTCAATCAACCCAGCCCTATACTGCAAAATTCAGTTCAGCTCTTATTCAGCCATATATTAATTTTCAGTCAAGCATTTCTCCCAAAATCACTCTCAATGCTGGCTTGCATCATCAAATATTGACAGAAAATAATACTAAATCGGTGGAGCCTCGAGCAAGTATTTCCTATAAAATCAATCCAAAGACCGACTTCAATTTTGCTTATAGCCTTCAGGGTCAAATGCAACTTTTGGCAGCTTACGGGCCAGAATCTGGCACTGGTTACATCAAACAAAACAGAAATCTGGAATTTGCAAAAGCACATCACTATGTGTTGAGCTTCAATAAAATAATGGGTGACAATTTGCGATTCAAAGCGGAGGCCTACCTCCAAAATCATTTCGATGTACTCACTACAAAATCAAAGAGTCCCCTCTCGGGCATGAATTTATTGGATGAATATCAACTGCTCGTAGCATTGACCAATGAAGGTACCGCTACCAATAAAGGAATTGAGTTATCTTTAGAAAAATATTTGCAAAAAAAATATTACTTCTTGGCCTCCACTACAATTTACGATGCCAAATATAAGGGCTCTGACGGCATTGAAATCAACTCTCGATTCAATGGCAAGTTTGCGGCTACTTTTACTGGCGGCAAAGAATGGGATTGGAACAAAAAGGATAAAAACAGAGTAGTATCTATAAATTTGAGAGGCATCTATCAGGGTGGTTATTCTGAGTCGCCGATTGATTTGGAGTCGTCCAGATATTATCAAAAATCTCTTTCTTATAACTCTGCCAATAAAATATTTACTGTAAAACTTCCAGATTACTATAGATTTGATTTGAGGTTAAGTATTAAAAAACAAAAGCCAAATTACACCCGTACTCTTTCACTTGATATACAAAACCTAACCAACCATTTGAACACCGCCTATTTCTATTATGATTGGGCTCAAGATAAAATAGTGGAGAAAAAACAGTTAGGTTTGATTCCAGTGCTGAATTGGAGAGTGGAGTTTTAGAAATTTTGTTGAAAATATTGATTTGAACTGGCTTAAAACTAAAACTATTTTTATCGCCAAAATCGAATAATCAAAACCTCCATTGCCAAAAAAACCAAAGCAGCAATAATAAAGTATTTCCAAATATATCTTCCTTGGCTCAAGGAGGCATATTCAGTTCCAAAATCGCTTGCAGTTTCTTGATCCAAAATTTGGATGTTTTTATTTTTTGCAAAAATATTTTTAAGCTCAGTAGGGGTGTACCTTTCCATCAAAGACTCTTTATTGCTATAATTGATTGCCAGTACTTTTTCCACTTTATTATCAATCAAAAGCTCATAAAAACCAGCCAAAACCCCTCTACTCGCCTCAAATTCATTGGCTTTAGGAAGCTCAATATTAATCTCATTCCCAATCACCCTTTGTATAGGAATCATTTCAAGGCCATCCTTTCTCAACTTTACCAGCGTTTTTTCTGTGTAAGATTTACCCTCAAAACTAATGGAAGATTCCTCAAAACGATAAGCTAGTGGACTTGATTTGATACTCAAAGAAGCAATTTTATATAATATCGGGACAAAAAGAGCATTCTGTGCAAAATTCCCAAAAGCATCATCCAAAGGTGAGGCCAATACAAATACTGAAGCTTTATTAGCTCGGGTATAAGTAAGAAAATTCTGGGAACCTCTGGTGTTCAATATTGCCTCTCCTACTGTGCTCCATTTTAACAACTCTTTGGTGTTGGGCATCATCAGGCGATCTTTAATTTTAGTGGATTCAAAAATATCTTTGTAAAAGCTACTTTCTTTCAATGGTTCTTTTAACGGCCTTAGCTCTGAATTTTGAATATCATTTCTTTGAAAATTTCTGATTCCAAACTGACCAAAAAGGCTAGAATAACTTGATAAGTCGGGATTGGCCGATGGTATCAAAAAGACTGCCCCTCCATTCGTTAAAAAAGTTTTAATGGCTTCAAATGCATTGGTATTGAAAAATTCAATTCCTTCCAAAATTAAAAGATCTGCATTTTTTAAAAGTCCAAAGTCGACATTCAATACTGGAAAAGCACTGTATTTAAACAAACTATCGTTCGAAAAAGCATTTTTTAGATAATAGTTTTGCGCTGAATTGTTATTTAAATGAATAACATTGATAGTGGGGGAGGCATTGAGCACAAAATAATATTCATTATCAAATGAAACAGGGTTGTCTTCAAAGCTCACTTTCCCTTTTATACTTCCAGTTTGGTTTAGGGTAAAATCAAAATGAATAGTGCTCGTCGCATTGGCTTCTATTTTGGTAGGAATAGAGTTCAATTGCAAATCGCCTAAAAATAATTTTACGGGCATATTTTTCACAGTACTATTCCCGCTGTTTGAAAGCCTGACATTCAATCCATTGGCCTGCATTTTTCTGATAAAAGGATTATCCAACCAAACAGAATCTACATAAACGTTTGAATTTTCAGCATTGGTAGTGGGAACCAGAAATATTTTATTCTCTACTTCGCTTGCCAATTTGGTCAAATTACCCACAGTACTTTTTTGGAAATCTGAAAAAAGGAAAAAGTTATTTCTACTGCTTTTACTATTCTTTTGTGCAATGCTTTTTTGCCTTTCAAATACTTCACTAATCGGCCGTACCGCACCAGACGTTTCCAATTTAGAAGCTTCGTTTTTTAATTCTGTAGGGTTATAATTTTTATATTCAGTACTTGAGAAATCATTGGTAATCAACTGACTTTGAGTCGATTTGGGCATTTCAGCAGCCATCCTATCTACTTTTTTGATAGAAATATTTAAAGCTGATTGATTATTTGACTCATTTTGCATGCTGGCACTATTATCGATATATACACTAGTTACCGACCTACCGTCAATATTATTTTCATTTTTAGAGGGTAGAAAAGGTTGGGCAAAAGCCAATGCTAAACAAGCAATGAACAGTATTCGACTGGCCAAAATAAGCCATTGCTTTAATTTCAAAAAAGTTTTAGCTTGAGTATTTACTGTTTTTAATAACGATATATTAGAAAAGTTGACTTTTTTTACTCTTCTAAAGTTAAATAAGTGAATAATTATTGGAATAGAAACAGCCAAAAGCGCCCACAACAAATTAGGATTCAGAAAAGTCATATTTTTTGGCTTATTTTCTAGTTTTTTGAAAGAGTAAAGTTAAAACGTAAAATGTATTAATTTATCATTTGGCATAGGGCTTGTCATGTTTTTATATCAATATGGGTAGCTACTGAACCAATTTCCCTAAATCTTTGCAAATTTCAAAATAAAACCCTACTTTTGTCTCGCAAATATCACAATCCAAAAATTGCTATTTGCCATGAGTTTAGACCAATCCAAATTCCTTTTTGAAGCACTCACCTACGACGATGTGCTTTTACTTCCAGCTTATTCAAATGTATTGCCCCGTGAAGTGGAGACTATCACACGACTCACCAAAAACATTTATTTAAATATTCCTTTGGTATCAGCGGCGATGGATACGGTAACTGAATCCGATTTGGCCATAGCCATGGCGCAAGAAGGAGGCATTGGCTTCATTCATAAAAATATGACCGCTCAAGCACAGGCCGATCAGGTAAGAAAGGTAAAACGCTCAGAATCAGGAATGATATTAGATCCGATTACGCTGAATGAGGGCAAAATATTGGCCGATGCTCATAAGATTATGAGAGATCTAAAAATCGGTGGTATCCCAATCGTTAATAATGAAAACGTATTAATAGGCATTATCACCAATCGTGATTTGCGCTTCCAAGGCGATTTGAATAAACCAGTAACTGAAATAATGACTACAAAAAATTTAGTTACTGCTGAGGAAGGTACCACTTTAGACGAAGCCGAAAAGATATTACAAAAGCATAAAATTGAAAAACTACCCATCGTTGATAAAAATTTCAAACTTACTGGTTTAATTACCTATAAAGATATTTTAAAGAAAAAAAGCCATCCCAATGCCTGCAAAGATGACTTCGGCCGATTAAGAGTGGGAGCAGCTGTAGGAGTAACACCTGATATATTGGAGAGAGTATCGGTATTAATTAAAGCTGGCGTGGACGTGATTAGCATCGATACTGCACATGGTCATTCGCATGGAGTGATTGAAGCATTGAAATCTGTAAAAAAACAATACCCTAAATTGGAGGTGATAGTTGGAAACGTAGCCACAGGCGAGGGGGCAAAAGCGTTAGCCGATGCTGGCGCCGATGCGGTTAAAGTTGGAGTAGGCCCTGGTAGTATTTGTACTACACGCATTATCGCTGGGGTAGGAATGCCCCAATTAACCGCCGTATATGAAGCTTCGAAAGCGTTAAAAGGTACTGATGTTCCAATTATTGCTGATGGTGGCATTCGCTTCTCTGGGGATATTGTAAAAGCCATTGCCGGAGGTGCCAGTAGTATAATGATCGGTTCACTTTTAGCGGGTACTGACGAAGCGCCAGGTGAAGTTGTGATCTACGAAGGCAGAAAATTCAAAACTTACCGAGGCATGGGCTCAATTGAGGCGATGGAGGATGGTTCCAAAGATCGCTATTTCCAAGATGCTGAAGATGATATCAAAAAATTAGTGCCAGAAGGTATTGTGGGTCGGGTTCCTTTCAAAGGAAAAGTAGGTGAAGTACTCTATCAATTAGTGGGGGGGCTCAAAGCTGGAATGGGCTATTGTGGTGCTAAAAACATTGAAAGACTCAAAGAAGCTAAATTTGTGAAAATTACGGGTGCGGGTGTGAAAGAAAGCCACCCACATGATATAGCCATCTCAAAAGAGGCCCCAAATTATAGTTCAAAATAGAAATAATTACGTTTAAACTTTAATTACAGAATTTTGAAAATATTTTCAAGAGGATACAACCAAATCATTAAAAAATACGTCGTTACAAAAGTTAATTTTTTGTAAAATCGATTTTAATTCGATTATCTGATTTCATGCAAAAAAATTACCGTTTGCTAATTTAATTTATATTTTTTTAAAAAAAAATGTAAATTTTTTCGTTTACATTTGTAACTTTGAAAATATTTAAGCTATCCGTATTATTATTAAATCAAACTCATGGAAAATTTTACAAAAAGCATTAGTAATATTATCATACTATGCCTACTGCTTGCTGGTAATCAGGCCTTTTCAACAAATAGCAATATTTTTGAAGAACCGAAGGCCACAACAATTTTAGCCCCTCCCCCTGCTCCTGTACTTTCAGCGGCAATAAGAACAATGGCTGGAATTTCTTTCACAACCCCTGTAGTGGCAAGTACCACTTATTTGGTTAGAAAGAAAGTCAATAATGGAGCTTATTCTGGCACAATGATAGTTCCTGTTCCGGCAGGTATGATTAATACATTTACAGATGCATTTGTCCCTGTAGCAGGAACTTCGTATACCTATGAGGTAATAGCGGTAGTAGCTTCGGAGCAATCAACGCCGGTGGAAGTCACCTCATGTGATGTAACTAAACCAATCATTACTACTCCCCCAGTTGCTAATACGACAATGCCTCCGCTTGGAATCACGCTTAATATTACAGCTGGTTCAATTTTAGCAGGGTCCACCTACAGTGTTTATCGAAGTACTACTTCTGGTGTTTTTGCAGCTCCTCCAATTGCCACAGGACAAACAAATTTGGTTTCCTATTTTGATGGCTTTACACCTTTGCCAGCTACTACCTATTATTACAAGTTGATCGCAACTAATGCAACTAGCTGTACGAATGAGTCGGATCAAAAATCAGTAGTAATTGGTGCCTTACCAACAGCGGTCATTACTTCGGTTACGAAAGCATCTCCATTTGTGTTGAATGTTAACTGGCAAAGTATTGGTAGCCCAACCCCAAACAGATGGCATATTTTAAGATCAGAAAATGGTGGAGCTTATATTGAGATACATAATACTCCTCCTTCAGACTTGACTTACCCTGATGGCTTAAATAATGGCAAGCTAAAACCGAATACACAATATTGCTATAAAGTTTTTGCCACATTTGAACTGGGCAATGGCCCAGCAAGTGCTCCTGTATGCAATACAACTGATCCACTTCCGGTACCTACAAACCTAACAGCAACTGCCAATAATTGTTCAAGAATTACGCTCAATTGGGTAGAGCCTTCAGCAGCAGTGCTCAATGAAGAAAATTTTGTGATCTACAGAGCAGAAAATGGTGGAGCTTTAACTGAATACGCAACAATTGGCAATAATAGAAGCAGCTACATAGACGATAATTTAAAACCTAATACTACTTATGCTTATAAAATTTTATCGGTTTATAGCGGAGTAAAGAGTAATCTAACTGACTTAGCTTCTGCCACAACCGCTCCATCCATCTTAACTTTAGTTTCCAACTCGGCTACTACTGCTAATATACTATGGAATAAATGTACCCCATTTGCACAAGGCTGGAAAGTATTTGTCTCAACAAATGATGGGCCTTATGTTGAAAAAGCACAAACTGGCCCTCAGGAAGATCACTACAACTTCACTGGTTTGTTGCCTCAAACTAAATATACAATGTATGTGATTAACTTCTTCGGCTCAGGTCCTGGAGGTGCTACCAATACAATTAGCTTCACTACTCCAAAATTCCCTGGCCCAACCAATTTGAATGCTTTCCCTAATGGTACAACTTCTATCAAGGTAACTTGGCAAGACAATTCAAATGGTCCTGACCATGAAGAAGGATTTGTTTTATACAGATCAACCGATAATGGCGTAAATTATACTCAAATAAATTTGCCACCACTTATTACGGAGTACATTGATAATGATAATTTAAAAGCCAGCCAAAAGATATGCTATTATGTGGTAGCACGCCATGCAACTGGTTTTTCAGAAGCTTCTAATACTAAATGTGAAGTTACCTGTCCTAATTTGTTGACTGAATTTACAAAAATTTCAGCTGCCTCTACAACAGAAATTGACCTAGAGTGGGCACAACCTGAAAATTTTGGGCCAAGTACTATTACAATCGAAAGTTCTTTGGATGGTGTTACATTTAGCAAATTAGCGGATATTCCTGGTACCTCTACTTCTTACAAGGACATAACTGCTCTTCCAAACCAAAAGAAATATTATAGAGCCAATGTGAAAAATGAAGGTAGCTGTAGCTCGATTTATTCATTAATTGCTTCAACAACCTCTTGCCCATTAGCCCCAACAAATGTGGTAGCGAAGTCTCTTTCATCAAATTCTGTTGAAGTAAAATGGGATTTAGGCGAAAATATGGTAAAATACATCATTGAAAGATCGACTGACAATATTGATTTTGTGAAAGCAGGTGAAGTGGTTGGAACTCTTTCAGTATTTGAAGATAAACCACTTGCCTCAAGCAAAAAATATTATTACAGAGTTTCCGCAGTGAATGAAGGATGTACCTCAGCTCCATCGCAAGTTAAACAAGAATCTACGGCTGTTACCTGTCCAACACCTCCAAGTAATTTGGTAGCTGTGGCCAACTCAGCTTCAGAAATAAAAATCACATTTACCGATAACTCACCTGATGAATTAGGCTTTGAGGTAGAATGGTCAAAAGATGAGAAGACTTGGACAAAAGTAGGTGGCAATGTAACTGCCAACAGCACAACCGCTACTTTTAGTACAGGTGTAGACGCAGAAACGAAATATTTCTTTAGAGTGAGAGCATTAGCAGAGATTTGTAATTCGGATTTTTCTAATATTGCCAATGTTACAACTAATCCTCCAGCACCAACAGGACTTAGCGCTAAAGGAGTAAAAATCACTCAAATTGATTTGGCTTGGACAAATACTTCAAAAACTGCAAATGGTATTGAAATTCAAAGGGCTTCAGGTGCAGATAATAATTTTGTAAAAATTGGAGATGCTGCAATTGCTCTTACAAGCTATCAAAATACGGCCCTAACGCCCGCTACGTCATATAAATATCGTATCCGCTATACAAGCCCTAATGGCACGTCTGACTGGTCAAATATAGCAGAAGCCACTACATTAGTGATTTCAGCAAATGAAGATAGTGAACTTTCAAAACAAATAGAATTGTATCCTGTTCCAACTGAAAATACACTTTACATTAAACCATCGGGCACAATTTTAGGTAAAGTTTCAACGAGAATCGTTAGCCTTTCTGGAGCATCATTAATTACACAAGAATTTAATGGTTTGTCGGAAAGTAAAATTGAACAAATAAATGTGAGTAGATTAGGAACAGGAATCTATTTCCTTCAGATTTCTACTAAAAATGGTTCAGCTACGAAGAAATTCATGAAACAATAAAAATATAATTATTAAAACCCGATTTCTTCCAATGAAATCATAATCAAAATACATATGAAAAAGTTGAATTTATATCTTTTATTAATACTTTCCGTTGGCTTTGTAACACTCAATAGCTGTAAGAAAAAGAAGCCAATTGGAGATTTCATTAAAGATAATTGTTTAAAAGCAAAGGAAGTTCGTGAAAACGGAACCATAGTTTATACTATTGGTGGAGCCAATAACTCGAAACCAGCTTATGCTAAGTTCAAAATGGTATTTAATTTGCCTAATAATGGCGTAGAAATAACCGAAACTGATGGAACTGTAACAAAAGGAACATGGGCTTATTCTGATCCAAAAATTACGATTTCAGGTCTTAATCCACCATTGACTGATGCGGCTACTGGTACAAACACTCGTACGACCGCTGAATATACAACTAGTAATTACAATGCAAAAGTAAAAGAGATTACTTTGACAGCGCTCACTAAAAACTTAAAGGTTGGTGATGCAACGATTGTATATACTATGATTCCATGTGAATAAGAATCTTTAATTTATCTATTATTAAAAAACCCTTGCAATGGAAATTTGCAAGGGTTTTTTGTTAGATGAATTTTATCCTAGAATCCAAATCCAGCAATAGAAAACATTTTAGTTGAATAAAAAAGCTACTATTGAAAATTTTTGAATGTAACAATCAATGGAGTATGGTCACTAAGTTTTGTCCAAAAATCATAATCGCCTACTTCTACAGACTGGAGCTTATCTATAAAATCTGCTGAAACAAAACAATAATCAATATGGTATGGTTTGTCTTTGTGCCGGTACATATAGAGTGTTGGATGTTTTTCTGCACCTTGGGCATATTGATGATGTGCATGATAGGTACTAAAAATCCCCTTGTCTTGTAATTGTTTTACAACATTAGAGTGATTAGCTTTTCGATGTGTTTTGTCCCAAATTGTGTTGCTATTAAAGTCGCCCACAAGCATGGTTTGTTTGTCTGAGAGCAAATTATCGTAGTGGGATATTGCTTTCCAAATTTGTTCAATATATTGCCCGTCTCTATCTGTTGGATTATTTGCCCAAATTGCAAAAAGGATAAAATCAAATTCTCCTCCCGTTATAGCAACAGGTACAATCATTTTAAAGTCATTATTGTGTTGGTCCAATACCTTAAAACGAAAGTTACTGTAAGAAAATATCGCCAAACCTTTATGTTGGTTGGTGCCAAACCACAAAGTATCTGTTGGTTTTGGTGTGTCAATAGGAAATAATAATTTATCAGGATGTTCACACTCAGGAACAATCAAAATATCTGGCTTATACAGTAGGATAAAGTCAGCCTTCTTCCTGTAAGCCATGTTGCAGTTCCAAGTGATTATTTTCATGATCTGTCAATGGAAAAGATAGCAATCAGCAATCTATTTACCATTGCAAATTTTACTTAAATCCATATCTATTAACCCTTACTCTCTACAGCAGGTAGACTTTCAATTTCTTCTACCACAACTACTTTAGTTTTGCTTTTGGAAAGGTAACTATAAATAGCGGGAACAATATAAAGTGTTAATATAGTTGAAAAAAGCATCCCTCCTACAACTGAAATACCCATTGAAACTCTACTTTTTGAACCCGCTCCTAATGCCAAAGCGATTGGCAATATACCCAAAATAGTACAAAGAGAAGTCATAATAATTGGTCGAAAACGACTCACAGAGGCTTCTGTAACTGCTTGTAGCTTTTTAAGGCCAGTTTCTTTTCTTTGATTGGCAAATTCCACTATTAAAATACCATTTTTGGTCACCAAGCCTACGAGTACAATTATTCCAATCTGCGAGAAAATATTGAGCGTTTGGCTAAAATCCCAGAGAGAGAGTAATGCCCCACAAAGTGCCAATGGAACAGTGACTAAAATGATAATCGGGTCAATAAAGCTTTCGAACTGAGCTGATAATATCAAATAAATCAAAACAATTGCCAATAAAAAGGCAAAAAGCAGACTTGAAGAACTTTCTTCAAATTCTCGAGAGGTACCATCCAACGAGGTGTTAAATGTTTCGTCTAAGGTAGTTTTAGCAATCTCTCGCATTTCTTTAATGCCATCTCCCAAAGTAACTCCTTTTGCAAGACCTGCCGAAACCGTTGCGGCTACATAACGATTATAGCGATAAAGTTGTGGAGGAGTGCTTTGCTCAGTCAATTTTACCAAATTGTCTAATTGAATCAATTCTCCACTACCGCTTTTTACATAGAGTGATTTCAAGTCCATTACATCATTTCGTTCACCTCTTTGAATCTGACCCATTACTTGGTATTGTTTACCGTCTTTAATGAAATAGCCCATCCTCCTATCTGCTAAGCCTAATTGCAATGTTTGCGCAATATCTTGAATAGAAATTCCCAAATTTTGAGCTTTTTCACGATCAATTTCAAGCCTAATTTCTGGTTTGGTAAATTTTAGATTCACATCCACCCCTTCAAACTTAGAGCTTTCTCTTGCTTTTTTCATAAACTCAGGAATCGCATTCTTTAATTTATCATAGTTAAGTGCCTGAATTACAAATTGCAACGGCAAGCCGCCACCCCTTTGCCCCGATGAATTGATTGTTTGTTCTTGAACGATGAATGAACGTGCACCTGTGAATTTTTTTACTTTTTTGGTGAGGTCTTCCGCAATTTGTTGTTGGCTTCGGCCACGCTTATCTGCATCCACCAACATTACTCTTGCACTTCCACTATTTGTAGAGGAGTTTCCGAAACCGGGAGAGGTAATCGTTACAATACCTTTTCGCTCGCTTGGGTCTATCTCTTTTTCTAAAAACCCTCCTAATTCCTCCATATAATTAAACATGTATTCAAAGGTAGCGCCCTCTTGTGCAGTTGCTTGGATTCTCAAACTATTCCTATCGGATAGTGGAGCCAATTCGCTCGGAATGGCTTCAAACTTAAATAAAGCCCAAATAATGCCTACAAAAAACAATACTAAAATCCATGCCATCCACCTGATTTTCAGGAAACTAACTAAAGAAGCTTCATAAGTATTGGTAAGCCAAACCCAAAATGGTTCGGTAACTCTGTAAAGCCAAGGTTGCTTATGCCTAGATTTCAATAACATGGCACTCAATGTAGGCGTAAGTGTGAGTGAGACAAAGGCAGAAATAATTACAGAACCTGCCACCACTATCCCAAATTCTCTAAAAAGCTTTCCTGTAAGTCCATCCAAAAATATTACGGGTAAAAAAACTGCTGCAAGTGTTACTGTGGTGGAAATAACAGCAAAATAAATTTCTTTAGAGCCTTTAAATGCAGCCTGCACGGGGTCAAGCCCCTCCTCTATTTTTGAGTAAATATTTTCCAACACAACAATCGCATCATCCACAACCAAACCAATTGAAAGCACAATACCCAAAAGCGTCAATACATTTATGGAAAAGTCCATGATATACATGATAAAAAATGCACCAATTAATGACACTGGAATGGCTGTAAGAGGTATTAGAGTTGAACGCCAATCTCTTAAGAAAAAGAAAATAATCAAAGCAACTAAGCCAAAAGCTATTAATACGGTTTCCTCCACTTCTTTGATTGAGGTACGAACGAACTGTGTATTATCTTGACCCTCTGCAATAATAATATCAGCTGGAGTTGTTTTTTTAATTTGCAAAAGCTTTTTCTGGATGTTATCAGCTATAGCTATTTGATTAGAACCTGGCTGGGGCACAACAGCTACTGCCAACATTGGAATACCGTCTCTTTTGAAAAACGTTTTTTCGTTTTCAGGGGCCAATTGGGCAATCCCGACATCTTTAAATTTTACTACTTTATCTCCTTCTTCCCTAATAATAAGGTTATTAAAATCATCTTCAGTGGTTAATCTTCCCAATGTACGAACGGTTAGTTCTGTATTTTGACCTTCGATACTACCCGATGGCAATTCAATATTTTGCCTAGCAAGGGCTGCTGAAATATCCATTGGAGTAAGCCTGAATGACGAAAGCTTCACAGGATCAATGCGCATACGCATGGCATATTTTTTCTCGCCCCAAATCATTACATTCGATACTCCAGGCACAGTTTGAAACTTCTCTCGGATATTTCGCTGCACCCATTCATTCAAATCAAGCAAACTTCTTCCTTCACTTTTAATATTAATGAAAAAAATCGGATTAGAGTCTGCGTCAGCCTTGGCAATTACTGGAGGATCCACATCTTTTGGTAAAACGGCCATTGCACGAGAAACCCTGTCTCTCACATCATTTGCGGCATTTTCGATATCCACATTTAGCTCAAACTCTACTGTAATATTACTTCGTCCATCTCTACTCGACGAAGAAAGTGTACGAATTCCTGAAATACCATTGATAGATTCCTCTAATGGCTCAGTGATTTGTGACTCAATAATTTCGGCATTGGCACCAGGGTAAGAGGTACTCACGTTTACAACTGGGATATCAATACTTGGAAACTCTCTTACACCTAATCGGGTAAAACCAATCCAACCAAAAAGTATAATCACAAGCGACAATACTACTGCCAAAACAGGCCTTTTAATGCTGGTTTCTGATAATGATGCCATAATTTTTATTATTTTTTAAACTTCCTTAATCTAATGAATT
>JAZKGO010000229.1:0-3909 GCA_040385875.1 Bacteroidota bacterium | reverse complement strand
TTCCGATGCCACTTCCAGCACCAGTTACTACAATTATTTTATTTGAAACTTGCATTTTATTATTTGTTAAAAGTCAGAAACATAACGCTTTGAGCAGGTAATTCCACGGTACCTTTTTTCACAGATTTTCCTTTTATTGTTGGTAATTCATCGTTTGAATTCAATTTCAATTCAGTCCCATTTAGGCTTACTTTTTTTGAAAGAATATCTTCGGCGGTTAGTAAATATTGATTTGCACTTGATGGAATTGCTACGGATGTTGCCGTTTTATTAGTGTTCAAAATCAACACAGTTTTGCCTTTTGTTTTGTCTTTCAAATTATGAACAAAAATATCCACACCAGCTTCAGCACTGCTTGCTTCAAAAACTTGATTTCCCATTAATTTATTCCAAAGGAATGCGGCCCAATAGTTGGGTCTCGGGTTGTGGGTGTCATGTTCCAATAAACCATATTCACTTCTGGTGAGAGTATTGTGCATCACTACTTGCACACCTTTTTTTGCCAAACGACCCAATTGTTCTAAATATCTGAAAGTATCAATATAGGTAACAGCCAAAGCGTTGCCTCCGCAAGCGGTTTCGGCAGTTTCTGTGAGCCAAATAGGTGCATTTGGCACATATTTATCTCTTGCATTTTTATAAAATTCATACCCATTTTCGGTTTTACTAAGCCACTCTGCCGTCAGCGCTTTATCTGGATTTTGCCCACCTCCGCATCGCTTCGATACAGTGCCATAATAGTGATAGGTAAATACATCAAAAGTTGGTTTTGGACTAGGTGATAGCAGTTGGTCGACGGAAAGGTCTAGGCCTGAGGGCAATATGCCGCCTTCACCTGTTGAGCCAGGGCCAATAATTTTCATATTTGGGGCTTCATTTTTTGCAAATTGTTTAAAAACTTCAAATTCTTTGGCGAAGTCGTTGCCGTTATAACCCTTGGGGGCATCGCCATGGGAGGCGTGAGAGGGTTCATTGAAAAATTCAGCAGCCACAATTTCACCACCGATAGATTGGGTATAATCTAAAATGGACTTTACTTGAGCAGGATTGTAATTCCCATTTTCATCCCGCATTCCGTCACTTATTGGGAATGAACTCACCAGTTTTCCGTCTACAGCTTTGCAAAAGTCTACAACACCCTTCCATTGCTGGCGAGTTAAAATATTTTTAAATCCTTTTGGTGGACTGCTTAATTTTGAGTCATCGTTGTTTTGAAAATAGATGGCATTGGCCCAAGTGCCACTTACTCTTACATAAGTTGGTCCTAAACCAGCCGCCAGATTCCGTAATTTTTTGTTGTAAAGATTTACAGGTTCGATTTTCCATTTCAATGCATCAATCCCTTTTTTGTTGGAATGTTTTCTAACTGAATCGATTAACTCATACGGAATCCAAAAATCTCCCCCAATTATTTCACACATTTCAACATTATAAGATTGAAATCGTTCATCGACCGTGCCGATAGATTTCAATTCTTTTAAGTTGATATTATTTTGAGGAACATTTTGTGCAAAAGCATTTAAAGCGATACACAGAAAAAAGAGTATTTTTTTCATGTTTTTGATTATTTAAAAGGAATTTATTTTACTACTACCCGAACTCTATCTAAATTTTGAATTCTGGCAAAAGGAGTATTTATATCACCTTCTCTTTGTGATGCGATCCGCACGGTCGTGAAATATGTACCTCGTTTTGAGAAAATATGACTAATTCTTACTTTAGTGTTGACGCTTGGAGGTGTTAATTTTGACCAACCTAAAAACGTACCCTCACCTTCAAAATCAAAATCAACAGAAACAATTTTGCCTGTATTGGTAGGCAATTCTATCGTTGCATCGAAATATACGGCTTGACCTTTTTTTACTGCAATTCTTTTTCCATTAGCTACTTCCAAATTTACAATCGGCTGAATCCCTTTCCGTTCTGATGCTTTTACAGGTACAACCACTTGCCCATCTTCAATTTTATAATTTGTTGAGGCTGGTGGTTCTATGCCTTTTTCGACCCAATTACTCAAATCCAATAAAGCTTGTTGCAATACACCTATATAACTGACGGTTCTGGTAGGGTCTTCCTGTTTGGTTAGGTCGCCGTGTAAGGCACGGTCGGTAAACCACACTCTAAAATTATCGTTTGTTTTATCACCTAAATTTTCAATGACTTTTGAACGATACCAATCTGCTTGCCATGGGAAAGCTTCTCTATCCCATAATGATTCGAGCAAAATCATTTTGCCTTTAAATTTGCCATTGGGTAAAACGCCCGAAGCCCCTCTTGTAAACATGGGCCCTAAAAGAAATGGACCTTGGGGATGCAGCGGTTCTCCTTTATCATTTCTAAATTGATCCCATACTTTGTATTCTTTTCCTGGCACTTGATGCCTGTGATAAGTTTGAGCTGCTAAGAAATTGGAATTATCAACTTGTACTTCATCGCCTGCTTTTATTTGTGCTAAAATTTGAGGAGCAGTTGCACCAAGTACTACTTTATCGCCTTCTACTGCAAGCAATTGGATTGTTTTACCAGCGGCAGCGCCCGTTTTTATAAATAAATCGCCCCCAAGAAAATTGACATTTGGCAGTATGTCTTCTAATTGAAATGCCACTGGCAAACTGCCTTCCGCACTGCCTAAACTTTTCCAAGCAGCTTCGGCGGTTCCTTTTTCCTGTTCAGAAACAGGTTCGATCAATTTGTCTTTTACAGCCATTTCATAAGGAATACCCATTTTGATTTTACTCATTTTTTGCAATCGAGCTTTCAACAACGAGGCTGTTGGATTTGAACCATAATAACCTTCTTTCGTCCAAAAGTTTTGAAAATAAGCTTTATCAGCCATAGTCATACCTTGATAAATTGCTCTGAAACCATGAACCCCCATCGTTTTATAGCCGAACCAAGATTTGGGCGGAAACCCCATTTTGGTTGCTTCCATCAATGCAGCCTTTTCCTCATCATTCAATCCAGCATACATATCGCCACTACCACCAGGCTCCAGTGCGTCAATAATTTGTGGGAATTTATCATTTAAAATTCTCATAGCGTGCATACGTACAGAAAACACGCTTGGAATTGCCATAGGCGAACCTACTACATAAGGTACTACGCCATCCCATACCCCCTCAGTATTTTCGATAGCCCCAATGGTACGGTATGCACCGCCACTTCCACCAAACGCATAGCCATAGGTACGGTGAGTACCAAAGATTTTAGTCGCTACAATTTTAGAAAATTGAGCAGCAGCGGCATTGGCTTTATAAGCCCCAATTAATGGATCAGTCGCTTTCTTTTGTCCCGTAAAATCAAACCTTCCACCACCATTGGTTTCAATAAAATAAGCACCATGATTCACCGAAAAACCAATTTTATCCTCTTCGCCACTTGCCCCTTGCGAAAGGTTTTCATTATCTGGAAAAGGAGTTATGTACTGAAAAAAATGCCCTTTATACCGCTCTTTTGACGGGAAATAAAAAGAGAATCGAGCTTCCGTACCTTCAAAACCACCGTGTATATAATGGTGTTTTATCGGTTTTTCACGCCATTCATCAATATCGATATAAGGTTTGTTAAAGAGTGTATCTTTAATTGCCGTATTTTGAGCGAAAGCATTGATGCCCAGAATAGTAATACTTATAATTAAGAGTATTTTTTTCATTATTTTGATGTTTGAAAAACTTTAATTCACACAAATGTATAAATAATTTTCTATTGTATAAAATAAATACAATAAATATTATTCTATTTTGTATCTTTGAAGTACAATTAATTTACAGAATAAACTTATCCCTTACAATTCGTTAATAAAAAACATCAAATCACTAGAAATGCAAAATTTAAGCGACCAAAATTATATTCAACAAATTTCTATTGATTGTGTGATATTTGGTTACTATCAAAAACAGCTAAAAGTGC
>JAZKGO010000228.1:0-18802 GCA_040385875.1 Bacteroidota bacterium | reverse complement strand
GTCAATTGGGATCATGCCGATTTTCAAAAGCAATTAGGGTCTTAATATTTACATTTAAAATTTTTAGTTAAAAATATAGTCCCCAAAATTTAAACCAAACCTATGAAAAAGTTAATTTTTCTTTTGCTTCTGTCGTTCACAGGATTTTCTCAAGAAAAGCTATGGACAGAAACTGATCGAAAATACACACTCGATAATCTAAAACGTACCCGTGATGAATTGGTGAAAGAGACTGAAAATCTAAGCCCTGCTCAATGGAAATTTAAAGAATCACCAGATCGGTGGTCCATTGCTGAAATTGTGGAACACCTAGGAAACTGGGAGATTATTTGGGCAAGGGAAATTAGCGTAAGTTCACGAAATAAACCCAATCCCGACCTGATAAAAACTAGCAAACCAGATAGTTACTATCATGAATTTATCATGGAAGACAAAGTTCATGATAGTCCAACAATCTCACGGCCGACTGGTTTTATTGAAGGGATAAACAATTTAAGTCGTTTTGTAAAACTCAGAAATGAAAATATTGACTTTACTGAAAAAACAAAAGCGGATATGAGAGCACTCTTTGAATTTGAAGGAACTGATAACCCTCGTAATATGCATCAGGTATACATCTACCAGTGGGGTCATGTAGACAGGCATATGAAACAAATAAAGAAAGTGAAATCACATATGAATTATCCAAAATAAGAATATTAACTGCACCACTATTACAGGTCTGCTGACCGCCAATCTTAGCCTGAACTCTAACACATACATTTAACAAAACAAGAAAAATGTAAAGAAAGTAATTTTCATGAACCAAATATTAGAAGGATACAACTTAATTGTTGTATCCTTTTTTTATTTTCTGCAAATAAATATTCAAAATTAAGTAGTTGATATACAGTTTATTAAGTTTCTAATTTGTCGGATTTATTACAAATATTTAAGCTTATTAATAATCTGATAAATCCAATTAGCCAGCTAAAAACGTAGGTAAGCGGTAAACAAATTATTTTATAATCTTAAAAACAACAGAAAATGAAAAAAGTTAAAATCACCGCAATTCTATTAGGTTGCGCATTTACAGTGGCCGGAATCATTTATGCAGCCGACCATATCGACTCGCCAAATGTAACTGGCAATTCTTCTGATATTACTGACTTGTACGTATTTCAGGGAGAAAACAAAAACAACATGGTTTTTGTAGCTAATACTCAAGGTCTATTGAGCCCCGGCTCAACCGGAGCTGCCAAGTTCAATGAAAACACATTGATTCAATTTAGCATTGATAACAATGGGGACAATATTGAAGACTTGGTATTGCAAGCAAAATATGATGCAGCTTCAACCAAAATGAATGTCTATGGTCCAATTAAACCAAGCACTACAGGTACTCAAAGTATTATTGAAGGCAGACAAACCGCCACAGTACAAGTAACAGAGTATGGATCAGCACCGAAAGTGGGAACAGTAAGTGGTATTTCAGTATTTGCTGGGCCTAGAGACGATCCCTTTTTCTTTGACCTTTCTGCTTTCAAAGCGATTATTGGTGGTACAGCAACCGCTTTTAAAAATCCAGGTGTGGATGCTTTTGCTGGTACAAACGTGTTGAGCGTAGTGATTGAAGTACCTAAAAGTATGTTAGGAGCGCCCGCTTCAGGTGCAATTAGTGTTTGGGCAACCACCAGAACTAAAATCTAAATTAGTAAGGGCTCAAAATTTTGAGCCTCAACGAAAGAGTAAGGGTTAAAGATTTTTAGCCCCAATAAAGAGTAAGGGTTTAAGATTTTAAACCCTAACATATCAAAAACAATCAAAAAAAACAAAAAAATGAAAACGTTAATAAAATCAACAATTGTATTCCTTTTTTGCAGCGTAATAATTACTTCTTGCAAGAAAGACGACTCAAATATAGCTCCAGAAGCTAAAGATAAAGTGGTGTATTACGCTCAAGCCGATCATATGGCTAGGCCAGCCATCAACACAGTATTTATTGGCGCTGCAGATAAAGATAAGCATAATACCACAGCACCGTCAGCTATGAATGCTGCTTTTGCCCCTCAAATTTTGGCTAAATTAAATGCTTTTGGTTATGTAACCAATGCATTAGGACAAGATGGAGCTGCTTTCACAGGTCTATTGGCAACTGATGTTTTGAACGCTTCCACCACTGCGCCTGCCACTACTTTCTACGATGGTACTAATTTGCTCACTGGTCGTAATTTATCAGATGACGTAATTGATGTGGAGCTATTATTAATATTTGGTGGAGCGGATTTCAAAGCCAATCCTGGCCTTACTTCTGACAATGTAGCGGGTAATGATAAACAGTTTTTGGCTTCTTTCCCTTATATGGCTAGTCCTTGGTAATCAAAAAAACCTAATTACCACAATGATAGTACTTGTATTGTCATTGTGGTAATCTATAAAAATCAACATTTCTTTTTTTTGCTTCAATTGAAAATTTCCAAATAAAATGAAATCCTTAATTCTGTTTCTTTTCTTAATTTTTCCTTTTAAAATCTGGGCTCATTTAGGCTCTATAAAAGGAACAGTTGTGGAAAAAGGAAGCAATATTTTTTTAGTGGGAGCAACGGTTAATCTCGTGGGAACCAACAAAAAGACCATTACAAATGAATTAGGTCAATTTCAATTTAATAATATAGTGGCAGCTCCTTACAAAATAGAAATCTCAAATATTGGCTATAAAACATTGATTGCTGATTTGAAGGTAACCGATGATCAGACAAGTTTGGTCACTTTTCCATTAGAAATTGCACAAATACAACTCAATGAGATTATGATTACTTCGGCCAAAAATTCAGAACAGCAACTGATTGGTAAAATTGATGTGAAATTGAGACCCATCAATAATTCGCAGGAGTTTTTAAGAATGGTTCCAGGGCTTTTTATCGGTCAACATGCGGGCGGAGGCAAAGCGGAACAGATTTTTTTAAGAGGCTTTGATATAGATCATGGCACTGATATTCAAATTACTAATGATGGAATGCCCGTAAATATGGTGTCACATGCACATGGGCAGGGCTATGCAGATATGCACTTTATTATCCCTGAGCTAGTGAGGGAAGTTAATTTTAAGAAAGGATTGTACCAAGCCTCAAAAGGTAATTTCGCCACAGCTGGTTATGTGGAGTTGAATACCAAAACGGCTATTGAAAAGAGTGAAATTAAACTAGAAGCTGGGCAATTTGATACTTATAGAGCTTTGGGAATTTTTGATTTATTAGGTGAAAAAGGAAAATCTAAAAATCAATCCGCCTATTTGGCTGGTGAATACAATTTTTCAAATGGTTTTTTTGAGAATCCACAAGATTTCAATCGAATGAATTTAGTAGGGAAATATCATAGACATGTTGGCGAAAATACAGTGCTAACTACTACTTTATCAAGATTTTATAGTAAATGGTCTGCCTCAGGTCAAATCCCAAATAGAGCAGTTGAATCGGGTAGAATTGGTTTCTATGGAGCCATTGACCCCAATGAAGGTGGGGAAACAAGCCGTAACAATTTAAATATTCAATTAGCCACCAATACAAAATCAAACAAAATAATTACTAATCAGTTTTTTATGTCCAATTATAATTTTCAACTGTTTTCAAACTTCACTTTCTTTTTGAGAGATTCAGTAAATGGGGATCAAATCAAACAAAAAGAGAACAGAAATATGATAGGCTACAATGGCTCAATTACTGATTTCAAACAGATTGGAAATAAAAGTATTACGAGTAAAATAGGACTCAGCTTCAGAAATGATGCTACTAACAATACAGAACTTAGCTACACTAAAAATAAAACAGAATATTTGGATCGTGTAAAATTGGGGGATATTAAAGAGACAAATTTGGCCCTTTATTTGGAGGAGAATATCCAATTTTCAGAGAAATTAATAATCAACGCTGGTATCAGATTCGATTATTTTTACCATCAATATTTTGATAAACTATTGAATACCACCTCTAAAGCTACAAATACCATCATTTCACCAAAACTAAATATTAATTATACTTTTAATAATAGAACACAGGCTTATTTGAATACCGGAAAAGGCTTTCATAGCAATGATACCCGAGTAGTGGTGGCTCAAAATGGCATCAAAACGCTGCCTGCAGCTTATGGAGCTGATCTTGGCCTTATTTTTAAACCCTTTGGCAAATTAATTATTAACCCAGCTCTTTGGTATTTGTGGTTGGATCAGGAATTTGTTTATGTGGGCGATGAAGGGGTGGTGGAGCCCAGTGGCCAATCCAGAAGGTATGGCTTTGATTTGTCGGCTCGTTACCAAATCTTCAATAGCCTTTACTTCGATTTTGATTATAATACTACTAAACCGAGAGCAGTGGGCGAAAGAGAAGGTTCAAATTATTTGCCATTGGCCCCAATCAATACCAGTACTTTTGGGATTAGTTTTCAGAAAAACAAAGGCTTAAATGCCAGTATTAGAGGCCGTTATATCGGCTCTAGACCTGCCAATGAAGACAATTCCATCATTGCAAAAGGCTATTTGATTCATGATATCACCCTGAATTATACCCAAGCAAATTATACAGTCGGTTTGTTTGTCCAAAATGTTTTGAATACAAAATGGAAAGAGACTCAGTTTGCCACCAAAAGCCGATTATTGGACGAAAGGCTACCAGTGGAAGAGATTCATTTCACACCAGGTACTCCTTTTTTTGCAAAAATAAACTTCTCCATTTCTTTCTAAATAAAGTCTAAGATGAAAAATAATATTAAAGGATTTTTGCTCTATTTTTTGCTAATCAATACGTTTCTTTTGGAATCGTGTACTCAAAAAAATCCAGTTTTGGTAAGTGAAAAATACATTGATAGTCTACTGACAATCAAAGGTTTATCAGCAAGAGAATTAGCTTTAAAAACTGATTTAAATTTTTGGAAAATCAGATATGAAAAAGATACCAACAGCTATGCCAATTCACCACAATATGCTGGGATGCTTTTGGCAAAGTTTAGACAGGAGGGTAATATCAATAATTTGATACTAGGGGAAAAAATTATAGCTCGTTTGAATGAAAATCAAAAAGGAGCGGAATCAGGCTTTTACAGAACATTGGCCAATTATTCAAGCCTACAACATCGCTTTCAGGAAGCCAATAATTTTGCCAATCGTGCTTTGCAGATTGGGGACAATCAATACGAAAGCCTGTTGATTTTATTTGACGCTTCTTTTGAGCTGAATAAAATAGATCAAGCCAGAATTATTTTGGCGAAGATCAAAAAGAAATACGAATATGCCTATTATTTCAGGCTTTCAAAAATGCAACATTATGATGGAAAGATTGAAGAGGCTACGGAATCGATGCAAAAAGCAGCCTCTTTAAGCAATGGGAATATTTATTTGGAACAAATCGCCATTTCTAATTTGGCTGACCTGCAACTCCATGTAGGTGATTATGCTAATGCCAGTATTAATTTTCAAAAAAGTCTGGCTTTAGATCATGCTGATTATCATTCATTGAAAGGGCTTGGGCTAATTGCTCAACATCATGATAAAAACGCAAAAATAGCAGCTAAGATTTTTAATTTTATTGCCACTAAAACTCAATCACCAGACATTTATTTTAATCTATCACAATTGGCTCAGTCAACTGGCAATCAGAAAGAGGAGAAGAAGTATGCACAGATTTTTAGTGAAAAAGCCAATCAGCCCATTTATGGCAATATGTATAATAAATACTTGATTGAGCTTTATGATGGTATATTGAACGATCGTTTGAAAATGCTTCAAGTGGCCCAAAGAGAAATGCTTAATAGAAATTCACCCCAAACAAACACTTGGTATGCTTGGGCTTTGTATAAAAATAATCAAAAGGCGAAAGCTTTAGACATTTACAATAATTCAATTGCTGGAAAACCCTTGGAAGGTTTGGAACATTATTTTTTAGGTAAAATGATGGAAAATGAAAAGAAAAATTACAACGCAAAGTCGTATTTCGAAGCAGCTTACAAAAGCAAATTTGAATTGGCTCCGGCTAAAAGATTAGAATTAGAATCTAAAATAAATGGTTAATTATGAACGCAATTAAAATAACATTGATCTTATTGTTTGCACTTTCTTTTCCTACTCTCATTTTTGCGCACGATGTGGTAAGAGATCTGGAGAGTATCAGCAAATCCGATGCCATCATTACCTATATAAGCTTGGGTTTTGAGCATATTTTACCATTGGGTTTTGATCATATATTGTTCATAATCAGCCTAGTACTGTTAAGTCCAAATCTCAAACAATTATTTTTGCAAAGTGCCGCTTTTACTGTGGGGCATTGTGTTACACTTGGCTTGGCGATGTACGATATTTTTAAAATTTCCCCTTCTGTGGTGGAGCCTTTGATTGCCATTACCATTGTATTTATTGCTGCTGAAAACTTGTTTTCTAACAAATTAAAACCCACTAGAATTGTGCTTATTTTTGCTTTTGGACTTTTACATGGCATGGGATTTGCTTCGGCACTAGCTGATATTGGCTTGCCCCAAAATGCTTATCTACTCTCTCTTTTGATGTTTAATTTGGGGGTAGAACTGGGGCAGATATTTGTAATACTTTGTAGCTATTTTCTATTGACACAATTGCAAAAAAGAACAGATTATACATGGTCAAAAATCACGATGCCAGTCACTATATTTATTATTTCCATGGGTACTTATTGGGTTTTTGAGCGATTAATTTAAGATAGATTTTAGTGGATATTGCGTAAAATTTGAAAGGATGAATTAATCTTGAATAAATAGCAAATAATATTGTTTTCGAGAAATCGATGGCGTATTTTTGTCAGATTGAAATCTGATTAATAGAGGTTTCAAATTTGAATGAGCAAAAGAAAAACCAAAATATCAGAGCAGGATTTATTGGAATTGTTGAGAACTAGAACTGAAAAAGGTTTTTCAGTTTTATATGACAACTATTCGGCTGCAATATTTGGTGTGGTAAATAGAATAGTGAGGTCTGAAGAGATTGCTGCCGATGTTTCGCAGGATGCATTTGTAAAGATCTGGAAGAATTTGGATAATTATAATGCTTCTAAAGGCACCATTTTTACCTGGATGTTGAACATCGCTCGTAATACCGCCATTGATAGAATACGGTCGCAAGAATATATTCAAACTAGACAAAACCTTGAGATTGAAAATTACGTAGGTATAATTGATAACCAGAATAATACTGGATTGAATATCGACGCCATCGGGTTGAAAAATTTAGTAGATAAGCTAAGACCTGAGTACAAGCAATTGATTGATTTAGTGTATTTTAAAGGATATACCCAATCAGAAATTGCAGATGAATTTGATATCCCATTGGGTACCATTAAAACAAGAATAAAGAGTGCGATTACCAGTTTACGAACTTATATGAGTGAATTGATAATCTTATTATTAGCCATTTTTTTAAATAAATAATTGGATTTAGAAGCTTACATATCGTCAGGAATACTTGAAAGCTATGCTTTAGGAGCTGCCACACCAAAAGAAAAGGTGGAAGTGGAGGCTAATATTGTGGCTTATCCTGAGTTAGCAATCGAATTGGCACTTATCAGAGAGGCCATCGAAAGCTATGCGCTACTCCATGAGCAAAACCCACCGGCTGATTTAAAAGCGAAAACAATGCAAGCTTTATTTGGTGAGCAATCTGAAAAGCCGAAAGCAAATTTTACAATTGAAAAAAGTGAGAATCAAATTAATAATCTATTCAATTGGAGAGTTGCAGCCTCGTGGGCATTATTAGCTTTAAGTGTTGGGGGCAATTTTTACTTTTTTAGTCAGTGGAAAAGTACTGAAGGTAAGCTTGTAGTGGCGCAAGCTCAGAACACACAAATGGCTCAGAATGATGTGATTCAAAAAGCCAATTTTGAAACTAAAATTGCGATTATAGACAATGCTCAGTTCAAAAAAGTGGTGCTGAAGGGTACCGAAGCAGCACCCAATGCGTTTGCATCTGTTTATTTCAATACCATTAGTAAAGAGGTTTATCTTGTAAATATGAAAATGCCAGTATTACCTGAAGGAAAGCAGTATCAACTTTGGGCAATTATTGATGGTAAGCCAGTGGATGCCGGGATGATTTCGGAAGCTGATTCGTTGGGCAAAATGAAGCTCTCACCTAATGCAGCAGCATTTGCTATTTCTATTGAGAATGTGGGGGGAAGTACTACTGCAGAAGGGCCCAAGGGAGCCGTATTGGTGAGTGGAGCGGTGTAGTTGTCTAAAAAAATCAAGTATAGGCAGGTTGTCAATTTCAGAATTGGCAACCTTTTTTTTGTTCATAATATATTGTTTATCAAAGATTTAAGGGTCATAAATTAAAATTTATTGAAAATTTTCAATCCAAACCAATCCAAGGTAAAAGGCTGGTCGTATGTATGTGGAAATAAAAAATTAATCAATAAAACAAAAACAAAAATGAAAAAATTAGCAATTGCAATCTGTGCATTATTTATGGTGAATGCCTCTTTTGGACAGATGGAAAAAACAGTAGAAGTAGGTGGCGCAGCTATGTATCCTTCTAAAAATATTATAGAAAATGCGGTGAATTCAAAAGACCATACCACTTTGGTGGCAGCGGTTAAAGCAGCTGGATTGGTGGAAACTTTGATGAGTGCTGGCCCTTTTACGGTATTTGCACCTACTAATGGAGCTTTTGGTAAATTGCCTGAAGGTACAGTAGGTACCTTAGTAAAGCCTGAAAATAAGGGTACTTTAACCTCTATTCTAACCTATCATGTGGTTTCAGGTAAGTTCAATGCCAAAGACATTGCTGCGGCAATCAAAAAAGGAAATGGCATGGCTACATTTACAACCGTGCAAGGTGGCAAACTGATGGCATCGATGAAAGGTTCGAAACTGATGCTTAAAGATGAAAAAGGCGGAATGAGTATGGTTACTATTAAGGATGTAAATCAAAGTAATGGAGTAATTCATGTGATTGACACAGTGGTAATGCCTAAGTAAAAAGAATTTTGGGGTTATTTAGAGAGTAGTGCAAAAGATTGGCTTATTTTAGGTCAATCTTTTTTTATTTGGTTGACCCTTAAATATTTGAGATAAATAAATCATTCAATTTACTGTTTGGCTATCTTTATACCATTGATTTTAGGTTTCAGACTCGAGGTTGAAACCTACAATTTTTATCATTTTTTGACTTATAATAATTTAACCATGTACGAAAAGAAGAAACAACCTTTGGCCAACCATACAACCTTTATTTTAAGAATCGGCACAAGCTTATTAATTGCCTCCGTGGTTTTGACCTTTTGTTTGGGTATCGGAATTGTTGGTTATGAAGTTACCGAAAATATGAATTTTTTAGATGCACTATTAAACTCCTCTATGTTATTGAGCGGCATGGGGCCAGTAAAAACTGACCTTTCTCCCGCAGGCAAATGGTTCGCATCCTTTTATGCTTTATTTAGTGGGGTGATGTTTATCACCAATATTGGTATTATTTTGGCGCCCGCTATCCATCGTATCTTTCATCGCCTCCATTTAGAAGAGTAGTTTTCAGCTAAAATAGCTTTTGGAAAAACCTATTTCGGTAATCTTTTGGCATACCAAGTCATTTGGCCACGATGGTTGGCATAATGCTCGGCCACATGAAACCATTTGCAATAGTTATTCCAATTCCAATCTTTTGTTTCACCAGAGAATAGCCAAACATCGTCACGGTTTTTCATTTCGGCTTTTGTTTTGGCCCTTACTTCTTCATACATTTCTTGGTAATAACTAAGAGGATTCCCTTTGATTTTTTCTTGGGCATCTTTTCCTAATTCCATGGCAATGTTCCACCTTTCCTTGTTTTCCTTGCTAAAATCTTCTAGATTTTTGAAAGTAATATCTTGGTAAATCACCTCTGTAGCAGCCAAATGCATCATTAATGAGCCAATTGTATTGGATTCAGCATCGTGTAAATAATCCAATTGCTCCACAGTTAATTTTTTATTGTATCGAATCACAGAATCAGAAAGCCAGTCGAGCATTGAAATAACAGTACCAATATGTGGAGTGTAGCCATCCAAAGGACCAATATGATTGAGGTTTTTTCCATCGGTACTGATCAATTTTGGATTGACAAATGCGGGAATTGCCAAGGCACTCACTCCAACGGTACTGATGCCTAATTGATTGATAAAGTTTCTTCTGTTTAATGAAATGCTTTCCATAATAATTGGGTTTAAATTCAACTCAAATTATCCAATTAATTTTTGAAAGCCAAAATATTATTCGATTGGGAAGGTAAAATTTTATTAAGCGGTAGGAATATTTAAAGGAGTTTAATTTTTCTGAAATACAAAATTGCGAAAATCAAAATAATTTCGGTCGTTTATCTACAATAGTTATCAGAAAAAGGATTTCAAAAAACTAGTTTTTGGAGATCTTAAAACCTCCAAAAATGGTGGTAGTGAATATCTTCCAGTCGTAATTCATTGACTTTACAATATTTGATTTCAAATTACTCTTCAGGGATTGCAGTGACACCCAGATGGATTGGTTTTTTTGCATTAGATTGATATTTTTCTATTGCAAAATTCATCAATTAATGGTAAAATTTATAGCGTAATTTCACCTGAAAAATATAGTATTTTTACCTGAATTTAATTGTTTAAAAATTCCAAATTCTTTTTCATAAGCCAAATCTGAAAACATCATTTCTGTTCATATTTTGTATTTCCATAAAAATATTTTAGTTTTAAATGCTTATTTCACAATGAGTTAAAATAATATTCTTTAATAAAGATTTATAGGATTATTTTAAGTTTTGGAGTGAAAGAATGGGCGGCAATTTTTTAAATATTTAAATATTTCATTTAAGCATTAAATAATTGTTTTTTTTAATAAGTAGTTTTAGACAACGAGATTCCCAAAGGGAAATCTTGATCTAGATAGAGTTAACCCCGATCGATTGGATGGAAGTTTTTTATATAGTAATTTGTGGTATAGCGGCCTATTTATTGGGTTCAATTCCTACTGCAGTCTGGTATGGCACGGGCTTTCACGGTATAGATATTCGTGAGCATGGAAGTAAAAATGCCGGTGCAACCAATACCTTTAGAGTCTTGGGCAAAAAGGCTGGTACCATAGTCCTGTTAATTGATGTTTTAAAAGGGTGGGTAGCTACCTCATTAGCATTAGGATTGTACTATTTACATGTAATTTCGTCCAGTGCCATGGAAGACTGGAAGTTGGCGTTTGGGGTTTTGGCTGTGCTGGGCCATTTATTTCCAATTTTCAGCGGTTTCAAAGGCGGGAAAGGAGTGGCTACTTTATGTGGTATGTTGTTATCAATCAATTATATAGCGGCATTTTCCTGCATGGGAGTTTTTCTTTCCGTTTTCGTGATTTTCCATTTTGTGTCTCTGAGTTCAATATTGGCAGCCTTAACATTTCCTGTCTTAATGATTACCCAAATTTTTGGCGAAGAAAAATTATTAACTACTCTTTTTGCTATTTTGATTTTTGCTCTGGTTTTATACATGCATCGCAAAAATATTGGACGAATACTCCGGGGTGAAGAAGGCAAAATGTACCTGAATGGTGGTAAAAAACCGATTAATAACCCCAATAAAATTTCTTAATCAATTGCTTCAAATTCAGCGAAATTTCCTGAAATTGCATTTTTTAACCTAGAAATTGATAACAATTCCAATACTATGCCAATTAACGAATATATTTCTGAAAATAAGGATCGATTTCTTTCTGAACTTCTTGATTTACTGCGTATTCCATCTATCAGCGCAGATGCTTCTCACAATGAAGATATGATCAAAACGGCTGTTTTTGTAGCTAATAGTTTAAAAAATGCAGGTGCTGAAATGGTTGAAATTTGTGAAACAGCTGGTAATCCAATTGTATATGCGGAAAAAATAATCGACTCCTCAAAACCTACTATTTTGGTATACGGTCACTATGATGTGCAACCCGCTGATCCATTAGAACTTTGGGATTCGCCACCATTTGAGCCAGTAATAAAAGATGAGAAAATATATGCTCGTGGCTCATGTGATGATAAAGGGCAGGTATATATGCATATAAAGGCATTGGAAACCATGATTGCAACCGATACCTTGGCTTGTAATTTAAAGTTTATGATTGAGGGAGAAGAGGAAATTGGCTCGAATAATTTAGAGAAATTTGTAGTTGAAAACAAAGCTAAATTGAGTGCCGATGTAATTGTAATATCAGACACTGCTATGATTGCCAACGATATTCCATCAATCGATACGGGTTTGCGTGGTTTAAGTTATTTGGAAGTGGAAGTAAAAGGCCCTAATAGAGATTTGCATTCGGGAGTTTATGGAGGTGCGGTGGCCAATCCAATTAATACTTTGGCCAAAATGATAGCAAGCTTGCATAATGAAAATGGTCAAATCACAATTCCTGGGTTTTATGAAGAGGTAGCAGAAGTACCAGATAGTGAACGAAAGATGTTGGCTCAAGCGCCATTTAATTTGGAGAATTATAAAAATGATTTAGGAATCAATGACATTAAAGGGGAAGAGGGCTATTCCACTACTGAAAGAGCTTCCATTCGCCCAACTTTAGATTGCAATGGTATTTGGGGTGGTTATATTGGTGAAGGAGCCAAAACCGTTTTACCCTCTAAAGCTTCTGCCAAAATATCGATGCGATTGGTTCCAAACCAGCGTTCAGAAAAAATTACTGAGCTATTTACTAAACATTTTTTAAGTATTGCACCAGCTTCTGTAAAAGTAAAAGTAACCCCACATCATGGTGGCGAACCAGCTGTAACCCCCATAGATTCAGTGGCTTACAAAGCTGCCGAAAAAGCAATGACCGATTCATTTGGCAAAAAACCAGTACCTACACGTGGGGGAGGAAGCATACCAATCGTTGCACTTTTTGAAAAAGAATTAGGGCTAAAAACTGTATTGATGGGCTTCGGACTCGACTCTGACGCCATCCACTCACCCAACGAGCACTATGGTCTTTTCAATTTCTATAAAGGCATTGAAACGATTCCGCTATTTGTAAAATATTTTGCTGAGGGCTGATTTTGAGACGACTAGGTATTTATTCGGCTCAATTAAATATTATACCAGCTTTTCACGGTGTATTTCGTGCGCTTTTGATCTTCCTTTCCGCCATATACCAGAGTTTTGCTATTCACTTTATTTCCCGAAGTAGACTCGAATTTATTCATATTATCAAACAAGTTTTCCATAATTGTACTTGTGGATTTTATTTCTATAATATCAAATCGATCGCCTTCAACAGTCAATAAATCCACCTCATTTTTGTTAGAATCTTGCCAAAACCAATAGTCAAGTAGCTTGTATTGGTGCTCGTTTTGTTTATAATATTCAGCAATAACCATATTTTCGAAAATATTCCCTTTCATATAGCTATCCTCTAGCACTTCTACATTTTTAATATTTAACAAATGGCATAATAACCCTGTATCATAAAAGAATAATTTTGGGGTCTTTACAATTCGTTTATTGAAATTGTTATAATAAGGATTGAGCGTAAACACAATATAACTAGCCTCCAAAACAGTAAGCCAAGCCCTTGCGGTTGGCTGGGATATGCCACAATCGGCTGCAATGGTATTCAAATTTAACATTTGGCCTGCCCGAGTAGCACACATGCCTAAAAACGCTCTGAAACTTCTGATTTCTTTTACATTGATGAGCTGCCGTACATCTTTTTCCAAGTATGTTTTTACATAATTTTTGTAAAAAATGGACACGTTTAAATCTCGATCAAAAACGGGTGGGTAAAAACCTTTCAAACAGACAGCATCATAGTCCGAATTTAATAAATTATTGGCTTTCAATTCGGCAAAGTCGAATGGCAACATTTGAAACATCGCTACCCTGCCTGCCAAGCTTTGTGTAATACCTTGCATTAATAAAAAATTTTGAGAACCAGATAATATAAATTGACCCATTATTTTTTGCTCATCTACGATATTTTGCAAATAGGAAAATAGTGCAGGCACCAATTGTACTTCGTCAAAAATAATTTTATTATTGTACCTCTTCAAAAATTCATTTGGATCATTTGTTGCAAATTGCCTAAGATCTGGGTTTTCCAATGAAACATATTCATATTCTTCGAAAAAAGTTCGCAGAAAAGTAGTTTTACCTGATTGCCTTGGACCAGTTAAAGCAAGTATTGGAAACTTACCCATTTGCGATTCAATAGATTTCTGAATTGTTCTATATAAAATGCTCATAATTAATAGAATATATTACAAATATAAACTTTAATTTTGAAAATACATAGTTTTAACTTTGAAATTACATAACTTTAAATTTGAAATTGCATAACTAGATTATGGCAAGTTGGGTTATAGCGAGCTCAAATAAAGTTCTATTGTAGCTTACGAAATACAATCACTTATAGAGATAAAATAGCGTATATTAGGAATATTCATTTCATCGCTTTTGGTATTTTAATTTGTATTACTTTGAATTTTCATAAGTTTAATTTTGAAAATGTATAATTACTATTTCAAATATTCATTGATTATGTTTTGAAATTGCATGATAGTAACTTTGAAATTACATAGATAGAACTTTGAAATTGCATAAGATTAACTTTGAAATTACATATACTTATTTTGTAAATTACATGAGGAAAATTTGTTAAATATTATAGGCTGTTTTTAACCTAAACTCACAACTTATCACTCACCACTCACAATTAATCACTCACAACCCGCAACTATCTATCCATACAGCCACATTTTTGAAAGCGGGTGTTTTACTTCGGGGGTCTACAGTGGAGGGTACTAATACATTCATTTCTGGATAGTAACCTGCTAAGCATCCTCGGGCAATGTTAAAAGGCCTTAATTTTAGATTAGCTAATTCACCTACTTTGTTTTTTAGACTGATTAGTTGGTTTTCAATTAATCCTCTTTCAGCCATATCTAGTGGGTTCATAAGCACGATAGCCCTTTCTTTTTGACCTCTCCAAGCATCTTCTTCTTCATAAATAATCGAATTGAATTGGCCTTCACTGCGGATGGTCATCAGTCGAAAATGAGTGGGGTTTTCCTCAAATGAGGGAATGGATGGGATTGCAAATAGGGCTTTCCCATTGGGCATATCAAACGATGGTTCATGAAAAGTACGGCCTTCAATCTGGAATTCTTCTTTGCTGGTATCTATTGTTGCAATGGGCTCATAACCAGGAATAATTGCCCCAATGGCTTGCCTAATGGTTGCGTGACCTTCAAAAATACTGAAATCAAATGGAGCATTTTCTATCACCGATTGAGCGAGTTTTACCAATATTTCCACCTCTGATTTGGCATTTTTCAAATGGCCCAATCCTCCGTCACTTAGGCGTACATAATTAAACATAGACTCTTGAGTAGTGGCCTGCACTTCTTCATCACGGGCTAAAACAGGTAGTATAAGTACTTCATTATCAATACCTTTAAGATGCCCTTCGTTGATTGTGGTAGTCAAAAAAACTTTGAATGGGATTGCATTCAGTGACTTTTCGGCATAGGCTTGGTTGGGATTGGAGCCATATAAATTTCCACCCATTAAAAAAGCAATATCCACTTTTCCTGCGTAGGCCTCATCCATGCATTTCATGGTATCCCAGCCTTCTGTTTTGGGCAAAGTGATTTTGAAATGAGCTTCAATATTTTCAAATATTTTCTTTTTCAAAGTAGGCATTACCCCGATGGAACCTACCCCTTGCACATTTGAATGCCCCCTGAGTGGTAATAGTCCCGCATTTTTTCTTCCGATCATGCCTCTTAATAAAGCTATATTTACGATGGCTTCCACATTTTCCACTCCATTAATTTGGTGAGTAATGCCCATTGCCCATGTGAATACCACATTTTTGGAGTCAGCATACAATTGTGCAATTACTTCAATATTTTCTTTTTGTAAACCAGTACAGCTCTCAATTTCAGTCCAACTAGTAGCTTTAATTTTTTCAGCAAAGCCTGTAAAGCCCTCTGTATGATTGGCAATAAATTGGAAATTAACCTGTTGATTGTCAATGAGATATTTGGCAATACCCATTAGAACGGCTACATCTGTGCCTATTTTAGGTTGTAAATAATGGCTGGCAATTTCAGATCCTGTAGTTAAAAAAGATCGGACATCGCTGGGGATGGCAAATTTTACTAGACCCGGTTCTTTCAAAGGATTGATTATCACCACTTTGCCACCTCGTCGTCGACAATGCATCAATTCGGTCACAAATCGAGGGTGGTTGGAGGCTGGATTCGCTCCAATTACAAAGATCAAATCACTGTTTTTCAAGTCATTCAATTCTACAGTGGCAGTACCCGTACCCAACATGGCGCTCATGCCTACCCCCGAGGCTTGATGGCAATAATAGGAGCAATTATTAACATTATTAGTACCGTAAAGTCTTGAAAATAAGTGTAATAAAAATGCTGCTTCGTTACTGCTACGACCAGAGCTATAAAAAAACGTTCGTTCGGGAACTGTGTTTTTGTATTTTGAAATTATTTTTTGCAAAGCTTCTTCCCAAGAAATGTTTGAGTAGTGGCTATCTCCTAATTTTTTATAAATGGGGCTATCTAAACGTCCTAATCTTTCCAGCTCTCTCGGTCGCAACTTTTGCAAATCTTGGATAGAATTTTTTTCAAAAAAATCAAGTTGAATCGCCGCCTGTAAGTCAGTGAGTTGTGCCTGAATGCTCTTTTTGCAAATTTCTAAAGTATCACCCGCTTCATTGATCATGCCCCCTTTTTGGCCACCCATTCCATAGGCGCAGGTCTTGCAGGTATTTTTGGAAGTGATGGAGCGGTAAAAACTTCCCAAGCCCACCTCCTTAGCGACATGCATAGAATAATAGACCGACTTCCATCCTCCAACATAGGGTTGATTTTGCATATGGGTTTTATTGTTATCCTCCTTTTTATTGTCAATTTGCATGCAATGCAGAAATCTCATTAGAAAAGCCCTCAATAAGGGTCTAATGCCTCCTAGTTTTTATTCATTATGGTTTTCTTGCCCCTCTCAATTTTTCAATTTCCTTTTCAAGGTCAATTGTAACATTACTATCAGCGTATCTTTTCCAAAACAATAGAATGTGGCAATTGTATTCACCTGCAAAGGTTGTTGGATTTCAACGACTTTCATAATGTTCGGACACCCTTCTGTTCAAATCGTATATGATACCTGTATATAATGCTTTGATGATAAGCCAAATATTATGATTGTAGTTTTTCGAGCTAAATATAATTATTTAATTGGCTAATAACTAGCTTCCAAACAGAGTTTCCCTTTTCGGCGACTCTACCAATTAATCCGATTTGGTTATTGCTATTTCAGTGGTTAATTCCTACAATCAGTTCTTCATTATATAATCTTGTTTTCTTAGATATTTCGCTTTTTAGCCCCTATAAATAGACGTGTTTGTGCTAAGATTCACGTAAAGCCTCTTGCGGAAGACGTTGCTTTTCAAGTATGTAAAGTCTACTGTAATACCGTATAATAAATATTGTTTTTTTTTACTACTTATTTGGTTAAATTTACTTTTCAGGGGTTTAGCGCAATTTTTGAATTGAATCCACAAGAATGTTAGAATGCTTGTGGATGTATAAGCAATATACCCATTAACAGATAGTTGTTAAGTTTAAGATTAGCCTTGATTTTTAAAATAATTGTAGTTTTCAAAAGTAATTAATCTCAAATACTGCTAAAATACAATAAACTGTTTGCCCAATTTTGTCCTATAGGGTGAAGAGATACCTTGAACCCAAAATCAATTTTTAAAAGGGTATTAATGAAAAAATATTTACACGCTACCTTTCTGAAGCCTTTTCTATTAAGATTGTGTAATCTGATTAAAATTGTTTTGGATAATCAGATTAATTTATTCTTTATTTCTTCCAAAAGGGGTCCAGATTTATTTCAATTCCAAACTAAAATTTGGCAAGCTCAAAAATTCTTAAAACTTAGGTTGGCATTTTTGATGATTGTAGGCTGTTGGTTCGGAGCGCTAGGCCAATCTCAAAAAATAGGAAGTGTAGTAATTGGGAGTAGTACAAATGGTACTTGTGGAACGGTTTCCTTTGACATAACTGTTTTCAGGGGAACTGGAGGAGGCTCTAGTGGGACATTTTATGCAGATTTATCATTTACCGTAGATGTTCCCGGTTTAAACTATTCTTTTAGCCCGGTATCTTATACTAATGGGGGAGTGCCTTATTTAGATTTTACAGCACAAGATAATTCTAAGTCTACAGTATTAACCATTTCGGATATTCCTTATGGAGCTACAATAACTTTTACTGTCAGGGCCGATAATTCACAGAGTCCACAGCCTGATTTTTCTACTGCAACCTACACTTTCACCAATGACCTAGCCGCTTGTTGTATAAAACCAAGTTTTACGGCTTGTCCCGCAGATATTACTATGCAATGCCCCGGTACAGCTGATTATACGGCAACTGCAATTGGGCAGGCTGCTTTTGGGAATGTTTCATACATCTATTCTTTTACAGGAGCCACTTCAGAAAACGGAAGTGGTACCGGAAGTGGAAGAGGTTTTAATTTTGGTACAACCAACGTAACAGTTACCGCAACAAATATTTGTGGGAGTACGCAATGTAGTTTTACAGTAAATGTGAATGATACAGAAGCACCAATAATTTCCTGCCCATCAAATATTAACCAAAATGTAGAGGTAGGTTTGTGTAGTGCAATAGTTTCTTTTAATCCGGCTACTGCATTTGATAATTGTTCTGGGCTTGTCAATATTACACAAATTGGAGGTCCAAGCAGTGGTTCAGCTTTTCCGGTTGGTACGACTACGA
>JAZKGO010000227.1:4300-20921 GCA_040385875.1 Bacteroidota bacterium | reverse complement strand
AGAAAGCCGTTTAAACAAATAATCGGGTATTTTCCTGATTCAAAAAATCATGAAATCTCTTTTGTAAGGCCAGGTATTCCTCAATGGCTTGTATGCCTTCATTGGTAACAGAGGCTCCTCCTCCACTTTTTCCACCAGTTTTAGTGATCACAAAAGGCTTTGCAGCTTGTGAATTCATCGAATTAATCAGATCCCAGGCTCTTTTATAAGACATATCCATCGATTTAGCGGCTTTTGATATAGACCCTTCTTCAATAATCAATTGCAACAGTTGAATCCTACCCTTACCCAAAAACCGATCAGAACCCGACCTATCCTCAATCCAAATTGCACCAGCAACCGTTACCTCAGCAGGCTTAAGAAGGAGATTTTTCATAATCAAAATAAAATGCTAATAATGTTTCAAATATAATTCATTAAAATAAAAATCAATTTAAGGCTAAACAATAATGAATATCGCATTTTAATAAATTGAATTCAAAAAAAGCTGTAAAGCAGCAGCAAAGAATTGGAAATTGATGATACCTTTATTATTAAAAAACATTCATTTCTGATTTATGAAATCCCTAAAGTACACCTTATTGACTTTTCTACTATGTCTATCTTTTGTTTCATTTGCTCAAAAACAGAAACTTAAGGTAATAGCATTTTACACTGCACAAAATGATTTAGCTCATATCAGTTTTGTGGGAGAAGCGAATAAATGGTTTCCTGAAATAGGCATTAAACATCATTTCAGCTATGAAGCCACTGATAATTGGGAAAATCTGAACGATGAATTTCTTTCAAAATTCCAGATGGTTATTTTTTTAGATACTCGACCAGAAACCGATTCACAGCGGGCGGCCTTTCAGAGATATATGGAAAATGGAGGAGCTTGGATGGGATTTCATTTTGCAGGCTTTGCTTTAAACAACTCAAAATTTCCACAAAACTGGGATTGGTATCATGAAGAGTTTTTGGGTGTAGGACAATACAAAAGCAATACTTGGAGGCCAACCTCTGCCATTTTGAAAATCGAAAACAGAAAGCATCCGATCGCTAAAAAACTACCCAAAACCTTTGTTTCAGCCCCAACGGAATGGTATAGATGGGAAAAAGATTTGCAACAATTGCCTAATTTTAAGATTTTGCTATCGATTGATCCTCCCAGCTTCCCATTAGGCACGGGACCAAAACCTCATGAAATTTGGCATTCAGGCTATTATCCAGTCGTTTGGACCAACACTAATTATAAAATGATTTATTTCAATATGGGCCATAATGATATGGATTATATTGGAAAAACCAACAAACAACTTTCCTCTACATTTTCAAGTGAACCTCAAAATAGGCTGATAATCAATAGTTTGAAATGGCTTGGCAAAAATTATAACTAACCCTTACTTTTTAAAAACTCTTGTACTACAGCCATCCATTTTAAGGCCTTTTCGTTAAAACCAGCAGATTAATTATCAAATTATTACCATTCAATAAAATTATTAATAAATTATTTAAAAATATAATTATTTATATAATACTTTTATTACCTATGTACTATTAATATTTAATTTTATTCCTTCCGTAATTGAATCCGAGCTTCATCAAATAGTGTAAAAGTGCCAATCACTTGGCAATGAGTGCATTCTATTCATAGTAAAACCTTTAATAAAATGAAAAAAGAAGAATTATTGGGAGGCAACTCTCCCATCAGATTAAAGCTCTTTCTTTTGGGAACACTATTTTTAAGTTGGGGAATCAGTATTGAAGCCCAGACCAATAAAATAAACAAGCCCAAGAACCCTTCTCCGCTGAATAGTCAAGAAATAATTGCCCCAGCAGGTGGTATTTCGAAATTTTCAGAAATTGAATTGGAATGGACACTCGGTGAATCTTTTATAGGAGAAGCAAACGGCTCCAAAAGGGTTTACACCATAGGATTCCATCAGCCTCACCTCAATATTCAACCTGAACTGATGCTTGATGAGGGCTCTTCCGACGAGATTAATATCTATCCAAATCCAGTTGGCAACAAGTTGAATGTGAAGTTTCAATTAGAAAATGCTGAAGAGACAGGAGGCTTCAAATTTATCCTGACAGATTTGTTAGGTAAACAAATTTTCGAAAAATCATTAGACAGCAGCACCGAAAATCCTGAGGTATATCTACCAGAAATGGCTTCAGGGAGCTATCAAATAAAAATTATGAGTGTAAAAGGAAAACTCTTCCGCACTTTCAAAATCATTAAAACAAATTAATTACCCACCTTATTAAAATTATTTATCATGAAAAACTTTTTCAAAATTTTGCTCTTTTGCGTTCTGGCATCAAATATTGCATTTGCCCAAAATGTACCATCGGGGATGAAATACCAGGCTGTAGCTAGGAATACAGCTGGAATTGTAATGCCCAATCGATTAATTACTATGAGAATTGACCTGAAAAACAGTCAATTAAAAGGCAATCAAACCTACTATACTGAAGAACATTCTGTGACTACCAATCAAATGGGTCTTTTTGATTTGGTGGTTGGTGCTGGTAATGTTACAAAAGGGCAATTTAAGGATATTCCTTGGAGTAGTGAAGATATTTGGATGGCCGTTTCCATAAAAGATGCTGGCAAAGATGCAGATTTTACTGCGGTATCTGAAAGTAAATTATTGGCTGTACCTTATGCTTACTATGCGGTAACGGCCTCTAGATTATTAAATAGTTCCAGTAGTAAATTGGCCGAACCTGACCCTGGTGTGCCAGCAAATACATGGTCGCTACAAGGTAATATCAGTAGTGATGCCAATAGAGACAGGTTAGGTACTACAGATTTTGTTGATTTAGTGGTCATTACCAATAATTTAGAAAGGATGAGAATTTTGGCAAACGGTAATATTACAATGAAACGCAGTTTAAATATTGGGGCAAATATTACGGTTGATTCCAGTGCTTATTTTAATAAAACAGCTGGTGAAACCTTTAATTATGGGCCCTTCACAGTAGACAGAGAAAGCCCAACCTTACTATCTGGTACTTTGACTGTCGATGGAGCTACCGATCTGAATAACTCATTGAATGTTGACGGACCAACGGACTTAAATAGTCGGCTATTTGTAAATAATGCAAGCCCAACTAAACTGACAGGAACCTTGCAGGTTGATGGTGTAACAGACTTAAATAATTCATTTTTTGTAAATAATATAAGCCCTTCGGTACTTACAGGAACACTAAGAGTTGATAAAGATGCTAATTTCAAAGAATTTGTATTATTGGATGGCGATAGAGGAACACATGAGTCAACCAGTACCACTACAGGTGCTTTGGTAATCTATGGTGGTCTAGGACTTGGGGGTAATTTGAATGTTGGTGGGGAGTCAGCCTTTGGAGGGCCTGTTACGTTTGCCGCCGCCGTAAATATCTCTGACCTTACCGAATCGACAAGTAGAACTACTGGTGCTTTGATTGTGAGTGGAGGTGTAGGAATTGGTAAAAGATTAAATGTGGGTGGCGATGGATTGTTTGAAAGCAAATTAGGCGTAGTAGGATTGGCTTCATCTACCAACATAACAGAATCAACCACCTTCTCAAATGGTTCCTTGACACTTGCTGGTGGTGCTGGTTTTGCTAAAAATCTAAATATCGGAGGAGCCTTTACTTCAGTAGGAGCCTCCACAATTGGAGTAGGAACTTCAGCATTAACCAGTAAGTTAGCTGTCTATAGCTCAAATAGTTATGCTGCCAATTTTGTAAATTCTGGCCTCAATGGTATTAATATACAAGTGGGTTCTAATCCTGTGAACAGTGCAAACGATTTTGTTACTTTCAGAAAAAGCAATGGTGATATTGTGGGCCGTATTGAAGGCCAAACTTTGGGTGAGCTTAACGCTGATCCAGATTATGTAAATGAGAAGAATGCATTTATTTTTTCAGTGGTTACCAATTCTGTTGACCTTGCCATAGCAGGTTTCGAAGTTGCACAAGGTGTGGTGGACGTAATCGCAGCAGCAAGTTCGTCAACCGCCTGTGTTGGCCTTGGTGTTTGTGTAACAGCCCCAATTCCTTCATTTATTATTGCATCAGGTACAAGTTTGGTGTTGAAAATTGCAAATGCAGCGTCAGAAGCAACAAGTTTGGCAGGAGCAATCATATATAGAGATAACTATGTGACTAATAAAGAAAGTAAAGTAGGTATCACATTTCAATCAGGCTCAGCGGATTATGCCGAATGGTTACCAAAATCAAATAAGGCAGAGAAATTTATGGCTGGTTATATTGTGGGTATGAAAAATGGAGCTATTTCATTAAATACTTCAGAAGCAGATAAATTATTTGCCATTTCCACTAAACCAATTGTATTGGGCAATATGCCAGAAACTGGCCAGGAAGCCAATTTCGAAAGGGTTGCATTTATGGGACAGGTTCCTGTTCATGTATTTGGCAAAGTAAAAACAGGCGACTATATTCTTCCATCAGGAAAAAATAATGGATTTGGTATGGCAGTTACACCTTCAAACATGAAAGCAGAAGATTATGACAAAATAGTAGGTGTAGCTTGGTCTGAGTCAAAAAGTGATGGATATGGACAAGTTAACGTGGCGATTGGTTTAAATTCTGGAGAAATTAGCAGAGTGGTAACCAAACAAAACAAAGAGATTACAGAATTAAAATCAAAAATTAAAGAAACCAACTTTATACTTGCAAAATTAGTACCTGGCTTCGCAAAAGAAGCACGCCTAACCGCCGAGGAAATTGGAAGCCCTATTCCAAATACACCCGTGACCCCAACAGTTAATCTTCATGAAACTACTCATTCAACTTCTGGTAATATCGTATATTTTGAGATTACTAATGAACAAGAAAAAGCCATGTTTGCAATGGCTGAAAAATTATTTGTTGAAAATGGAGGGGATATTAATACCCATCCTTTCTGGAGCAAAATGAAATCTGATTCCAACTATAAAGAATCAATGTTCCAAGAGGTAAAAAATAAATTCGCAAAAGCACTTCATACGCATCAAGATATTAATAACAAATACTTGAATAAGTAATAGAAGTCAATTACAAATTATTGATAATCAATAATTTAAATTAATCAAGAATTTATTTTAAAGGAATAATTCCATGAAAATGAAAAAAATATTTCAACAAAAAGGCTTCCATAAAATACGATATATTTTATGTGTTTGGCTTTTGGCAGCTAATGGTTATGTGTTTGCCCAACAAACCACTACCGTGCTGCCTAACAATGCCTCCTTTTCAAACAAATCGGGACCACAAGGAGCATTACGATACCAGCGAGAACTTTACCTGATTACTGCCGCCGAAATGGCTGGTACAGGAATAACCAATGGAATGGCTATCAATTCAATAGGTTTTACAATCGGAAAAGCACAAAGTGATACTACAAAAGGTCATTTTAAAGCTTATCTTGAAAATACGACTGATTTTACGAGTAGAATTGATACCAATTGGATATCGATGAATTCACCCACCAATTCATACAATGCAGTGGCTTTGTTTCCTGGTAATTACGAATGGCAAGTGCAAGCTAACTGCTCACCCTTTACTATTAGCAATTATTTTTCAAATGAGTCTTTAAGTGGTTGCAATAGTCCTTATAATTTGAATAGTACCAATCTCACTAGCAACTCAGCTACTTTGGAATGGGAGTCAGTAACCTCACCTGCATTTACACAATATCAGGTAGAATATTCGAGAGTCGATGTAATTAATTGGATCTCAAACACTTCCGCTACCCCATCATTCAATTTAGCTGGCTTGGATGCAAACACCACCTATCAATGGCGGGTAAAGACGATTTGTAGCGCAGGAACAACCGCTTATGTTTATTCCTCCTTCTCTACCAATAATTTAAATGCTTGTTTGCCACCATCGGGCTTTTCTCATACTGTTTCACAGGATACATTGGTTACGCTAAACTGGACTGCAGCTGCTGGAGCCATTTCTTACGAAATACAATACCGAAGAGTAAGTACCAATTCATGGTCGATTGCTTTTGCTTTTACTAATTCAGCTGTGGTTGATTTGGAACCTGGTACCACTTATGAATGGCAGGTACGAACCATTTGTGGTCCTGGGGCAGCTGGAGCCTATATTTATGGAACCAATTTTGCTACTGGCGGAACTCCTATTTGCTATCCTCCAACGAATTCCAAAACAAGTCAAATTACTGGAAATTCAGCTATTTTAAGTTGGGGTTCTGTGGAGGGAGCTACTTCTTATACCATCCGTTATAGGTTAAAAAATACCATTTCGTGGGTCAACGCTATTGCTCCTATGATATTGGCTAGCGATAGCGCAATTACCTTACCTGATACTGTTGGAATTTATGATATCCCATTTGCTAAAGGCAATCCATTTACTTATACTGGGGGCGGCCTTTATATAGCTTGGGAATATTCAAGACCAATCGGTGCACTTACCAGTCCAAATGTCACACTGAGTACCACTCGTGGTTCAAGCATTCCTGGAGTAAGTGGTCAAGATTCGGTCGTTTTTATTCGCTCATTGGTTAGCTTGGCAGATACTAATCACACCGCCCTGCCTGAAATTCTTGGAGCTGTAAAAGAAAGACCTGAAACCAGACTTGGTTCCACTAGCCTTGCAGACAGTGTGGCTATAGTTGCGGTTTATGCTTTGGGCAAAACGGCACCTCAGTATTTGTCGCCCACTCCAATTTCGGCCCTTATATCAAATAAATCGGCTTCTGATCAAACTTATGATGTCACGCTGACGGTTCGAGAGCAATCAACTGGTGCCTTGCGATACTCAATAATGCAATCTCTACCTGTAGCAGCTGGTGACTCAGCCACGATTGAATTTAATGGGTGGTCACCATCACTTTATGAAAAAGATTCCATTTTCGTCTCCATACCAGCCGAGCCTGGTGAAAACGTGGTAAACAATAATACCAAAAGTTATGTGCAGGAGGTAACCAAAAATCTATTGGCTTATGATGACGGCACTCCGATGATTTCTGAGGCAGGATTTGGAACTGGATCAGGTTTATTGCTGAACAAACATGAGGTAACTGGTTGTGCAAAAGTAATTGCTGCTCAAGTATTTCTCACGGAATCATCTAAAGGCCATGCGCTAAAAGCTGTAATTTTCAATTCGGCAATGGCACAAGTAGGTGAATCCGAGTTATTTACACCCGATTCTTCCATGACCAACAGGTACCATTCCTTTTACTTTACTAGTCCTCCTTCTTTTTTGAATGAAGAATTTTATATTGGATTGGCTCAAGAGGCATCTGTAAACGAATATAATCCAGTTGGTGCACAATGGGAAGATCAAATACCAAGAACAGGAGTTTACTATCGGGCCGATTTATTAGGGGCTGTTTTCACAGACTTCCCTCAACAGGGTAGATTAATGATCGGAGCTGAATTGGTTCCTTCTTCTGCTGAGCCTTCTATTTTGGGAAACTTAACTATCTGTACAGCATCCACTACTGACCTTACTGCAAGCAGCGACCAAAAGCGATATGCTAACAAAGTAATTAATGCAAGTAGCCAAAGTGGCAATGTGGATTATAGTGGAAGCCAAGCTTTAGGCACTCCTAATGTATTTCCCGTGCATGGCTTGAGCCCTAAATCTTGGGTAAGTGCAAGCCCTGATAGTCAAAGAGAGCATTTGGTTTTAGGCTTTGCAAATCCAGCAAAAATTAACTTTATTGAGATTTTTGAAACCGCCAATCCAGGAGCGATTGATACGATTTTTGTAAAAAACTCTATGACAATGGGTTATGATATAGTTTATTCTGCAGCAGCTTCTCCAAAACCCCTCACTGCTATAAAGAACAGAATAAGCTTTCCTCTAACTACCTATGATGTATCCGAAATTAGAATCGCAATGAATTCACCGGCAGTTCCAGGATACAATGCAATTGATGCAGTGGCAATTGGAGAAAGTTCAAACACTACATTTGCTAGTTATTTATGGTCGCCAGGTGGTGAAACTTCCGATTCTAAAACAGTTAGCACTCCGGGACAACACACACTTACTGTAACTAATGCCAGTGGTTGTAGTTTATCTGAGACCGTCACTGTAACTTCTACTACTACCGTGCCCCCAGTAATTACTGCTTCTGGGCCCTTGAATATTTGCCAAGGTGATAGTGTGATTTTGGTTTCAAATCAATCTTTTGGAATTACCTGGTCGGATAATTCAACCAATGATAGCCTAGTTGTAAAAACTGCTGGCTCCTATACCGTTTCTTATAACGATGGAGCTGGTTGCGGAAGCATTGTATCACTACCAGTTGTAATCGTTGTAAACTCATTGCCAACTGTTAGCATCTCTGGTGGTTCGGCAATTTGTCCTGGAGGATCTACAATATTAGATGCTGGTGCAGGATATTTAAGTTATCAATGGTCAACTGGTCAAAATTCGCAAACAATTAATGCGTCATTAGCAGGAACTTATTCAGTCACAGTAACCAATCTAAATGGATGTACTGGATCGGGAACCATAACTGTTACTAATGCACCTGTACCCACTCCTTCTATTACAGGTACTTTACAAATTTGCCCAGGATCAAGTACTCTACTTGATGCAGGGGGCGGTTATAGTTCTTATGCTTGGTCAACTGGTGCAATTAGCCAGACGATTAACGTAAGCTCTGCTGGCAGCTATACCGTAACTGTCACCAATTCAAATGGTTGTGTGGGTTCTGCAAGTACGAGTACTTCAGTTTTAACACCCCCAACACCATTTATTTCTGGTAAATCTGCCTTTTGCCCAACTAGTTCAATTAGTTTGACGGCCAATCCAGGTTATAGCAGTTATCTTTGGTCGACTGGTGGTACCACAGCTAATATTTCCGTAAATTCGATAGGTACATATACGGTAACCGTTACTGCTTCCAATGGCTGTACTGGAACGGCTAGTAAAGCCATTACACAGGCAATTCCGCCATCACCAACTATCGCTGGAACTTTGTCATTTTGTGGAAGTAGCACGACTGCCTTAAATGCTGGATCTGGTTATATTGGATATTTATGGTCAACTGGAGCTACCTCTCAATCCATTTTGGTTTCAACAGCTGCTACCTTTCAAGTAACTGTTACTGATGCAAATGGCTGTACTGGTACCGCTAGCGTAGCCACTACAAAAACTGGGTCGATTCCAGCCACCCCAGGTCCAATAACAGGCAATTCAGGTGGGGTTTGTAATTCTACAGGAAATATTTACTCGATAAGTCCAGTATTAAATGCAGCATTTTATGTATGGAAAGTTCCAGTAGGTGCTTTGATAACGAGTGGCCAAGGTAGTACCTCAATTACAGTAAGCTATACAATGGCCTTTGTAGGTGGTAATATAGTTGTAGCAGCATCAAACGCTTGCGGTCAAAGCCCTTCAAGAAATGCGAGAACTTTAGCAATTATTGGTTCAGCGGCTACACCTTCGGCCATTGCAGGATTAACAAATGGAGTATGCGGGCTAACGAATCAAATCTATTCAATAACTGCTATAAATGGTGCAAGTTCATATTTATGGACAGTGCCTGCTGGGGTTACAGTGATGGGTGGACAAGGAACTACCTCTCTTACCGTTAATTTTGCTAGCAATTTTGCTTCGGGAAATATTTGCGTACAAGCAATCAGCGCATGTGGTAATAGTGGTACAAAATGTCTGGCAATTACTGGAGCACCTGGCATTCCAGTTGCCATAACTGGAGCCTCATCAGTTTGTGCCAAAGCAAATAACGTCGCTTATTCGATTGTAGCAGTTGCAGGTGCAAGTTCTTACACTTGGACAGTCCCTGATCAATCAATCATCGTTTCGGGTCAAGGAACTACCAATATTGTCGTGAATTTTGGAAACAAACCTAGCAATATTTCTGTAAAAGCCAATAATACTTGCGGGTCATCGTCAGAAAAATCTTTGGCTGTTGCATTTACACCAGGTTGCAAACCTACAAGCGAAGAGGCAGTTGTAGAGCAAATCGGTGAGCAACTTAATGTAAATCTATTCCCAAATCCAAGTAACGGCTTGGTAAATATTGATTTAATCAATGGCAAAAAAGGCAAATACCAAATTGAGGTTAACAATATAATTGGTCAGAAAGTATATGCTGATGAATTTGAGTGGGAAGGCAAGAGTATTAAGGCTGACTTCAGTAAATTAGAGAAAGGCCTTTATATCGTGTCGATATTCAATGAACAGAATAGGAAATTTACTAAGCTCATCTTACAGTAATTAATCTGTATTCAAAAAGGGTGATAAAATTGAGATTCAATTTTATCACCCTTTTTTTATTTTTTATAAGTAGCTATTTAAAGCTGTCTTCTGTAAAAATCAAAAGTAATCAATCTCACCAGATAATTTTCATTTTTTGGCCGGCTGCTAAAGCAATTTCTTTTGATTTATTGCCAAATATTAAAGTTGTTTTCCCTCCTTTTTTAGAGAAAACTACCATACTTTGTGGAGTTTTATCTTTCCATTCCATTGAAATTTCAAAGCCTCCTCTGGAGCAGATACCCTTCACAGAACCAGATTCCCAAACATCAGGCAAAGCTGGCAGAAGCCTAATCTTACCTTCTTCCGATTGAACCAACATTTCAGCAACGGCAGCTGCTCCTCCAAAATTACCATCAATTTGAAAAGGCGGATGGGCATCAAATAAGTTAGGATAAGTACCTCCTCCTCTTGCATAGTTAGTCTTAACTCCATCAGGCTCAACATAATGTAAAAGTTCACGATACATTTTATAGGCATGGTTTCCATCCCACAATCTTGCCCAAAGGTTAATCCGCCAGCCTTTACTCCAGCCAGTGGTCTCATCCCCTTTTATTTCCAAAGTTTTACGGCAGGCATCAGCTAATGCAGGTGTTTTTTCTGGATTGATATGATTACCAGGGAAAAGCCCAAACAAATGTGATTGATGGCGATGCTGAGGTTCGGCATCTTCCCAATCATAATACCACTCCTGCAAATTTCCTTTTTTACCAATTTGATAAGGGTAGAGTTTTGCCAAAGCTGATTCCAGCTTGGCTCTAAAATCACGATCAGTATCTAGTGCTTTTGAAGCTTTTATAGTCTGCTCAAAACATTCTCGAATCATGGCCAAATCTGCAGTCCCACCATACAAAGTAGCTCCTTTATAGCCTGTGGGTGTTATAAAAATATTCTCTGGAGAGGTTGAAGGTGAGGTGATTAGCCTTCCGTCTTTATCCTCCACCATCCATTCCAGACAAAAAGTAGCCGCCCCTTTCATCAAAGGGTAAGCTTCTTTTTCAAGAAAAATTTTATCTTTTGTAAACATATAATGTTCCCATAAATGGGTACTCAACCATGCCCCAGCCATATTCCAGTTGGCCCAACCCGGATCACCCTGACCAAAAGCCCCTACAGGGTTGCTCATCGCCCAAATGTCTGAATTGTGGCAAGCCGTCCAGCCATTTACTCCATAAAAAGTTTTAGCAGTTACCTTTCCTGTTGTAGCTACATTTTTGATAAAACTCAGCATTGGTGCATGCATTTCAGAAAGATTGGTGTTTTCCGCCAGCCAATAGTTTTCTTCGGCATTAATGTTTGTGGTATAATTGCTACTCCAAGGTGGTCGAATATAAGGGTTCCAAATACCCTGTAAGTTAGCAGGAACTCCCAAGGTACGTGAACTACTAATCAATAAATATCTACCATATTGAAAATATAAGATTTCCAAGTTTTTGTCTTCCTCACTCTTGGCATAGCGCCTAAGTCTATCATCTGTTGGTAAATCAGGGGCTGAAGTTTTCCCTAAATTCAAACTAACTCTATTAAAATATTTTTGGTAATCAACAATGTGCTTTTGCTTAATTTGTTCAAAAGTTTTTAAATATGCCTTTGACAATTTTAATAGTGCAATTGAATTGTCATTCAAGCCTTCAGTAGATGGATTTTTATCAAAACCATTAAAGCTAGTGGCGATGGATACATAAATCAATACCTCAGAAGCATTTTTTACTCCTAAAGTACTATCTGTAGCTACTATTGAACCATCTGTGTTTTTAATCTTGGCCAAAGTAGTAAATCTGGTGCCTTTGTTTTCTTCAAAAATCACTGGATTTTCAGACCTTCGGTAGTTTGGTTCAGCATGAATCGGGGCATATCCACTGATTTTGAAAACCATATCTTTAGTTGAAACTTTATATTTGAGCAAGCTATTGAACTTCAAATCGAAGTTTAAGGCTCCAGCTTTACTGCTTGTCAACTTGATAACCATAATTTGGTCGGGTGACGACACCAGATACTCTCGTGTATATTTCACGCCATTTTGCTCAAAACTTGTTTTTGAAATAGCTTTTGAAATATCCAATTCTCGATAATAATTCGCAACTTCTCCAGCAATGGTACTATTAATGAACATCGTACCCAAAGGAGCAAATGATTCTGAAAAAGTGCCCTGCAGCTTTCTATTTAACTTATCAGCCAATTGATAATCTTCATTTTTTAAGGCTTGCCTAATTTCAGGTAAATTTTTAAAGGCCTCAGGACTCATATTGGCATTGACTGGTTGGCCAGTCCAAAGTGTGGCATCATTCAAAAATATCTTGTCAGATTGGGGTCCTCCAAATACCGTGGCACCTAATTTTCCATTGCCCAAGACGAGACTTTCTTCAAAATATTCAGCTGGTTTATTGTACCAAAGTTTATTGGTGGATTGTGCAAACGAAAGAATAGAAAAACAAAAATAGAGCACTAAAAAAAGTGGCAATTGGAGCAAATTCATTATAAAGAGGTTTATAGTGTTGCAAACGAACCTAAAATTAAAAAATATATTTAATAGAACCTTCTTGAGCACTTACATTATTTGGCTTTCACCCAAAAAAATAAGGCTACACAATAGCCTTATTTTTCAATTACATTTTTAATTAAAACCTATTCTCTATGTTAGAATGAGATACTTTTGTTAATTCAAAACCACTCACTAAAACTTCAAAGTAGCTGGCAAATATTTGGCCACAAGATCCTCATAAAGAGGCCTTAATGCTTTTGCATCTGGCTTGACAGGCACTTTTGAATACAAATCATATGGATTGAATTTGTCTACCCATTTAAACATTTCATAATCACGCTTTGTCATAAAATGGCCGTATGCATCCTCCCGATGTTGCGGGTAAAATGAGTGATAGCGAATCATATATAGGGCTTCTTCTGGCAAATAATTTTTCATCATTTGGTACAGATATTCATCATGGCCCCACGAAAGTTTCACGTTATTTATACCACATTTGGGCTCATAAATACCGTATTTTGTATTGAACCTAGGGTCGGTTGAATCGGCATTGAATTTGAAATATTCAGGATACACAATTTTATCTGAATGCTGGCAACCTACTGCAAAAGTATCACCCACCACAGCCCATTGCGGCTCACCAAAAAGGCATAAAACTTTACCCAAATCATGCAAAAATCCTGTTAGCACAAACCAATCGGGGTGGCCATCAGCACGGATGGCTTCGGAAGTTTGCAAAAGATGCTGAAACTGGTCCAAATCAGTGTCAGGGTCAGAATCATCCACCAGAGTATTTAAGAAATCGATGGCTTGCCAAACTGTCATTTCACGCTTGTCAAACTTCAGAAATTCCTTCTCTTTTTCCAACACGAAATCGTAGGTTTGGTAGGTGTGATTTAGCCTATAAAATTCCTTAACCGTCCTAACTCTTTCTGAATCAGTATAGTTACGATATTCTTCTTTGCTTTTCTCAGCACTTTTTGGCTCAGGATATCTGATTAAAAGATCGTCTTCCCATTCATCCATACTACCGAGTGGTGATATTTCCTTTTCTGTAAATTGAGTTTGCATGATTATAAAATTATTAAAATTAATATTAGTTAATATCCAGGGTTTTGTTTTAAATAACCTGGCAAATTGGAAGATCCATCAATAGCAGTTTGCGGTATTGGGAATATTCTTTTTTGCTTATCAGTATTAGTTTTTTCTGTCCAAGTGCCTTCATATTTTCCAAAACGAATCATATCTGGGCGACGGAGAAATTCCCAATAAAACTCAAATCCTCGCTCTCTAAACAGTAAATCTAAGTCAATTTTGGTTAAAGCTGGTGCAGGTGTTGTAGCGGTACGGGCTGCTCTTACCAAATTCACATCGGCTAAAGCTGAGGCCTCGTTTCCACCTTTTCTGAGCTTAGCTTCGGCTCGCATCATGTAAATATCTGCTAACCTTACAAAGATAATATCTGCCTCACCAAAATTTCTACCGCTTACTGATTTTTTGCTGAATTCATACTTTTCAACTCTGTAGCCAGAGCTATAATCACTTCCTAAGGCACTGTAATCAACTTTTTCGGTAAAAACAACAGGCGTTGTTGGTCTATTTCTTGAATCATTAAATAATTTTCCAACTTTCATTTTACCATCAGGGCATTTTAAAAATACGCCTGATTTGCGAATTAAGCCGTATTGTTGCCCTCTCAAAATACCTCGATTGATATTGAAACTTTCAGCAGCTACACACGAGTCGGCAGGATTGGTATAAATTGAAAGATTTTGTTTGTGAAATCTTGGATCCGCCTTTGCTGGATCAACCTCGCCATAGGCAGTTACCCATGATTGGTAGAAATCAGAAGTAATAGCTGGCCCATCTGTACCGTTGGCACCTGGATAAGCAGGCAACGGAAATTGATCGCCAGATAATGAAAAATAGGCCATTCTATTGTGTCCGTTCAGTTCCGCACGCTGATCCATTGCAAAAATCAGCTCTTTATTACTGTGATTTTCATTTCCAAAAACAGAAAAATAATCGGATGACAATTGGTATTGACCTAAAGCAATTATTTTATCACAATATTCAATAACCTTATCCATATCTTCTGATTTGAAGCTAAAATTAGCAGCATAAATATCACGATAAACGGCTGCATTCAAGTGCAATCTTGCCAATAAGCCATAAACTGCTCCTTTTGTGAGTCGACCAGGGCCTACAGTATTATCCAAATTTGGCTCGGCTGCTAAAAACTCATTTTTGATGTATTGAAAGGCCTCTTCGCCACGAATAATTTTCGAAACTTCACCGATATCTTCCTTCACAAAAGCCACTCCAAACAAATCCAAAGCGAGCATATTGTAATAAGCACGCATACCTCTAGCCTCAGCCAAATACACTTTTGCATCTGGAACATTGAGTGTTGGCAAAGTGTTTATTGCGGTAATTGAACGAGAAATTCCTTGCAAAATAAAGTTCCAAGAGTTCCTTAAATTGGGGTCAGTACTTTGATAAGTATGCTGATGCATAGCCAGATAGATTCCGTTATCGCCCCAATCTGTACCCCCACGGAAAGGCAGAATGGCTTCGTCAGTGGATATTTCTTGAATAGCGAAATAATTGGTATGGTTAAACAAATCTGGCATACGAGCGTAAACTGGGGCAATTATACCATCGGCTGCTTGCTGATCGGTTTGTTTTGCAGCACCTGTTTCGTCAAGTATTTGTTCATTCAAATCGGTACAGCTTTGGGTTGAACCTACAACCAAAAGTGTGATGAGTATTAATATTTTATTTTTCATGTGTATCTTTTTTACTAGTTTTTTTATGTTTTGATGGAGAGATCAGTGAGGATAACAACCTTCGGGCATCATCGCCGTGGTTTGTTTCCTTACAAACCAATCTTTAGAATGTTACATTTAAACCAAAAATTATAGATCTAGCTTTCGGATAGCTCAAATAATCAATACCATAAGAAGAAATTCCGTTAATTGTTCTATCGGTATTTACTTCAGGGTCGAAGCCATCATATTTGGTAATCACAAAAAGATTTTGGCCCGTAACTGATAACCTCAGGGCAGGTATCCATTTAGAAATACCCAATGCTTTAGTGTTGAAACTATAACCCAAAGCCAAATTATTGAGCCTCAAATAGGCTCCATCTTTCAAATATCTGGTAGAAACTGGTGCAGCATTGCTAGTTGACTCTTGAGTAGAAGTGATAGCCTCACTAGTCGTATTCAGACCTTTGAAAAGCCTAGTTTTGTAAAAGCTCGAGTTGGCGGTATTGTCGTAAATTTTGTTGCCACTCACGCCATTAAAATTAACATTCAAATCAAATCCTTTAAAACTAAAATTGGTAAAAAAGTTGTACATAAAGGTTGGCAAAGCCGTTCCTGCTGCAATTCTATCTTTATCGCCAACTACACCATCGCCATCCACATCACGGTAGGTACTTGCTCCTTTTTCATCGAAACCACTAAAATCTCTTAAATAAAATGTGCCTATTGGCTGGCCATTGATATAACCATTAATTGTTGCAGAAGTTAAACCAGAACCCGATGCACTGCCCGATGGAATTACCGAATAAGGTGAATTGTTAACAATATTGTCAATAAAAGTAGTATTTCCACCTATCTCGTAGTTTAAACCCGTAGCAGATCGATGTCTATAACTTAAATCGATTTCAAGGCCTTTGTTTGTGATAGTCATGTCACTTACATTTGTCCAAAATGTTCCAGCTGGTTGCACAGGATCCGATGGAATTACTTCCAATAAAATGTCATTTGAAACTTTGTTGAACCAGTCTACCGAACCAGAAAGTGCTCCATTAAAAAAGCCAAAATCAACACCAATATTAGTTTGAGTTGAAACCTCCCATTGAATATCTGGATTAGCCAATCGAGTGTAAGTTGTACC
>JAZKGO010000227.1:0-4200 GCA_040385875.1 Bacteroidota bacterium | reverse complement strand
GAAATGGCGAATTTATTTATACTTGTAGCTCGCTCTTGCCTAAATATTTTTTGGTAAGAATGCCCACCCAAAACAGAGAAATTGTTTTTGCCAATATCAAAAGTGTAGGTTAAGTAATTCTCAATCAGGCTATTGGTATTTTTTACATACCTAGTTTCCAAGCGACCATCTTGCAATGGAACAGCATTTGGTCTTGATTGTAAATCTTGCTGAGAAGTAGAATTATCAATGCCATAATTAAGTTTATAAATCAAACCTTTAATAATAGTTAATGACGGAGAAATATTGCCAATCACTCTGTTTGTAGTGGTAATATCTTGCTCCAATGCCAAAGAAATCAACGGGTTAGTTACGTTTGGATAACGTGCTAATTCACCTTTTGTATCATAAACAGGATAAGTTGGATTGATAGACAATGCACCACCTAATAAGGAACCAATCGGTGGGCGATTATTTGTGGTTGAGTTAGCATTTATATTCGCTTCAACATTTAACCTATCATCTAATAATTTCTGATTAACATTAATTCTTCCACTGTAACGATTCAAATCACTACCTTTCAAAATACCTTCTTGCTTTTGAATGCCAAATGAAGCGTAATAAGTTAATTTTTCAGCGCCACCAGCCAAAGCTAAATTATGATTTTTAGTGTAAGCAGTTCGGCTCACTTCTTTTTGCCAATCGGTGTTTGCACCCAAGTCTTCTAATGTTCCGTTTAGTTTAGTAATTTCAGAGCGATATTCATCGGCTGTGAACATTTTGATCGGATTGGCCATTTTGGAAATTCCATAACTTGTAGAATAATTCATGCTTGAAACGCCCGCCTTTCCCTTTTTTGTGGTAATTAAAATTACACCATTCGCCCCTCTAGCACCATAAATTGCAGTTGCAGAAGCATCTTTTAGAACATCAATCGACTCAATATCTTGCGGATTAAGAAAAGTTAATGGGTTGGTTGCACCACCCGTGCTTGAATTATCCAACGCCAAACCATCCACAACAAATAATGGAGTACTACCTGTACGCACTCCACCTGGCCCCCGAATTTGAATACCTTGTGCACCACCAGGCTCACCACTTGCCGACGTTACATTTACCCCTGCAATTTTCCCTTGCAATAATTGCTCAGGCGAATTGATAATACCTTTATTAAAATCGTCGCTTTTTACAGATTTTACGGATCCCGTTAAATCACTTTTTTTAGCCGTTCCATAACCTACTACTACTACTTCACCCAATGATTTTGCATCAACCGATAATCTTATTTTTAAGTCGGTTTGATTACCAACAGTTACTTGTTGAGGCAAATAACCCACATAACTGAATACCAAAACATCAGTTGCATTGGCAACTATCAGATTAAAATTGCCATTTGGATCTGTAACGGCACCTTTTGAAGTACCTTTTACGGCTACACTTACACCTGGTAATGGCTCGCCAGATTCAGCATCCACTACATTACCTTTCACAGGGATATCCACCAAAAATGCTGCCGATTTAATTTTGGAATTGCCTATTGCTAAGCTTTTTCCAATTGGCATCATCACAAAAAATATCAGGATCACTTGGACCTTGATAAATGCTGAGGTGAAATTTTTAGTTTGTAATAATTTTCTCATAAATAGATTTTTTTTGATTAAAAGTTGTTTTTTAGACCTAGTTAGTTTTTAAATTTTACCTAGGGTGTGATTTGTTTTATCCAAATGGTAGGTTCAAAAATTGATTTTGGGCAAAATTAGAAAGTAATCTTTTGGAGATTGTTAACTAAACGTTACCTTATCATCACCGGAATGTTTATCTAAAATTCATGCATTTTAACAACAAATAATTGTTTTATTTCGATACAGATTTATGCAAACGTTTGAAATAGTCATGCAAACGTTTGAAATTGATTTCTAAAAAAAGTAATTGGGAGTGACTTTATATTTTTCTCGACGAGTCTCGAATAATAAGTCTGGAAGACAGGATGATATTTTTGATCGGAAAGTTTTCTGTTTTACTTTCGATTCGGTCCAAAAGTATTTTAGAAGCTTCCAGTCCAATTTGGCGACTTTTACGAAGCACTGAACTAAGGGGTGGGCAAAAATATTGGGCAATGGGTGAATCGTCAAAACCCACAATTGCAATTTGTTGAGGAATTTGGATATTATGCTCTCTAATCACAAACATAGCCCCAATACATACATGATCATTTACCCCAAAAATAGCATCAGGTGGTTTGGGTAAATCTAAAAGATATTGAGTCGGCAAAATGGCACTTTCTACCTCAAAATTAGTGGTACAAATAAGCGATTCATCCAGCTCAAAATTGTGTTTCAATAAACAATCTTTATAACCATTAAATCTATATTCGGAAACCGCTAGCCCAGTTGGCCCTTTTAAATGAGCGATTCGCTTGCAGCCCACCTCAATCAAATGTTGAGTAGCCATAAAAGCACCATGATAGTCATCTACCACCACACCATTTGTATCTGTGCCTTCAAATTTCCTATCGATATAAATGATGGGCACATTTCGATTAATTGCATTTTGAATATGATCAAAGTGCTCATTATCAATGGTTTCTTGAGAAATAGAAAGGAAAATACCATCGACACGATTGGCTAAAAGTCGGTTTATATACTGCTTTTCTAGTTCGTAACTTTCATTTGTGACACAGATATTCAGTAAATAACCCAATGGCTGAAAAACGGTTTGTAAGCCTTCAAGCATCGACGACTCATGAAAGTGATTAATATTGGGCAATATTACCCCAATCGTATTGGAGGATTTGTTGAGCAAACTTAATGAAATATTGTTCCGTTGATAGCCCATTTTAAGGGCATATTCCTGAATGGTTTTGCGGGTATCCTCACTGATTGCAGGATTATTATTCAAAGCTCTCGAAACAGTAGAAGGAGAGCATTTGTACTTCCTGGCAATGTCTTTTATTGTAATATTTGGATAAATATTCAATTTTTTTTGAGATTAATAACGCCAAACAAGTTAATAATAATGCTTTCCAAATGAATTGCATAATTAACTCTATAAACTCAAATATCGTTGAAATTAGTCCAAAAAACAAATTTCAGAACCATGATGACTAATTTTATTGAAGTGTCAAGGTCTTCTCTGAAAACAGTTTATCATATAAATTTTTTGTCACTTCTTCTATCCAAACCCTAGCCATAAATTCATGACCAGCTGGCATGGTATATACACCACTCCATATCCAAAAACTGGCAGGTGTAGTATTACATGCCTTAGTGAATTGTTGCTGAAAGGGGATAAAAATTGCATGATATTCATCTGCCAATTTTCTCACAATTCCTTGTCCTCCAATTTTTCAGTGGACAATGTGTAATTCGGAGAACTATATATATTCCATACAAGCTGTTTGTATGTTTATCAACATCCTTTATTTTGTATAATATAAATTGATTTGCCCGATACAGATAATTGAAAACCAAAATTATTGATGGTAGGCAGTTCCAGTTGCTGCCATGTTTTGCCCATGTCAGATGACCGGAAATATTCATTTGAGCGACCGCATATTAAATATTTACCTATCTGCTTAATTGATAAAATATCCGATGGAGATTGTGGTAAGCCTATTTTTTTCATTAAAAAATTACTCCAAGAAGGTTGAAGGTTTTCGCCTATGTCATTCCAGGTTTTTCCATTATCCATTGAAATGTGCAGGCTGTTTGTTTGGGTTATCTTGTTGTTTACTATGGCAGCAAATCCTCCATCAATACGTTCTACAGCGATGCCAAGCCCGCCTTCACTGATCACACGTTCCCAATTTTGGCCATCATCTGTGGATCTTAATATTCCCTCTTTGCTTGTAGACAGAAGTACACCGTTTGATTCTACCAATTTCATTCTAGCGTCTCCAACTTGGGCTGGCTTCCAGGTTTTTCCGCTGTTGGTGGATCTGAAAAGAGCATTGTTGGAAGCAATGAAAACTGTGCCTCCATTTGTTTCAAAAACGTTGTGTACAATTTTCTCATTATAATTCTTGGTCATCCAATCTTTCGTTGTATCGATGCGTATTGCTTGCTCCTGAAAAGTCGTGTAAACGGGCGACCAATTATTCGTTCCGTTTATTTTTTGTAAAAATTGGCCCCTGAAATCATAGGCAAGTATCCCATTCTTACTAGGGATAATGTTACGTTGTTTACCAGGGAAATTCTCTTTTGTCCAAAATTGATTGGTGGA
>JAZKGO010000226.1:2940-4000 GCA_040385875.1 Bacteroidota bacterium | reverse complement strand
AATTGGTCAGTAATGAGATTCGGATATTCATTAACTGGTCGCCAAAACCATCCTGCTTCGCCAGAAGCAACAGGTTTGGAAGTAGATAAGCTGGATAAGGAAGCAGTAAGAAAATACATCAATACCTATTTGGATATGTATAAAGATGCCACAGGCGGCTTGATGGGTGCAAAAGGGCTTCAATACATGGTTTTGGATAGTTATGAAGCAGGTCATATGACTTGGACGAAAAATTTCCCGCAAGATTTTCAACAAAAAAGAGGTTATAACATTACCCCATGGATGCCTGTATTGGCAGGAAGGGTTGTGAAAAGTGTGGAGGCAAGCGAAAAATTCCTTTGGGATTTCCGCAAAACAATTGGCGAAATGATTGCTGAAAACCATTACGATGTGATTGGGGAGGAATTACACAAAAGAGGTATGAAGCGCTATACAGAGTCCCATGAAGATAGGAGAATATACTTAGCGGATGGTATGGATGTGAAACGAAATGCAGATATTCCAATGTCGGCCATGTGGACTCCCGGAAGCCTGGCTGGTGGTGCCAATGAAGAAGTACGCAGTGAAGGCGATATTAGGGAGTCAGCATCGGTAGCCAATATTTATGGAAAACCGATTGTAGCGGCCGAGTCGATGACTTCCATTGGCAAGCCTTTTCAAGAACATCCTGAAAAATTGAAGCGTACTGCTGATTTAGAATTTGCTTCAGGGCTCAACCGTTTTGTGATTCATACCTCTGTACATCAGCCACTTACAGATAAAAAGCCTGGCTTTTCGCTAGGGCCTTTTGGACAATATTTTACCCGACAAGAAACTTGGGCGGAGGTCGGTGGAAAGGCTTGGATGGATTATTTGGGTAGGAGCTCATATATGCTTCAACAAGGTAAAAACGTGGCTGATATTCTGTATTATTATGGTGAAAACACCAATATTACGTGGATTACTCGTGAAAAATTACCCAGTATTCCTGCCGGTTATGAATTCGATTTTGTGAATTCAAGTGCTTTAATCAATGCTATCGAATTTAAAAATGGGAAATTAACTGCAAAGTCTGGCAATA
>JAZKGO010000226.1:0-2840 GCA_040385875.1 Bacteroidota bacterium | reverse complement strand
CAATCTTCCGGGTTAGATATTTATTGGCTAGACAACCGAAGCGACAATCCAACCGACGCCGTAGTAAGTTTTAGAATTGCGGGCAAAGTGCCTGAATTGTGGAACCCGGTTACAGGGAAAACCGAAAAGGTGAGTTATCAAATCAAATCGGGCAGAACAATTGTACCGCTTAAATTTGAATCCTGGGATGCCTATTTCATTGTTTTTAAAGAGAAAGCGACGGTTACCAGTTATACAAAACCAAGCCTTACTGAAGCTACATTGAATCAAATTTCGAATCCTTGGAAGGTAACTTTCAATAATAAATCTGTCATTTTTGATAAAATGATCTCTTGGACAGAAAACTCCGATGCCGATATCAAATATTTTTCAGGTACAGCCCATTACGAAAACACTTTCAATTTGACTTCTGTTGATAAATCAGCGAAATATCTGATTGATTTGGGCGAAGTGAAAAATATTGCAGAGGTAATTGTCAATGATAAAAACTTGGGCGTTGTTTGGAAAAAGCCGTTCAAATTAGACGTTACTGGAGCCTTAAAAGCGGGGGAAAATAGTATACAAATAAATATAACTAACCTTTGGCCAAACCGCCTTATCGGTGATGCTCAGCCTGGCGTAAAAGAGAAAACTACTTTTACCACTATGCCTTTTTATAGAGCTGATTCTCCTTTACTTCCTTCTGGGTTGATGGGGCCAGTGAAAGTGAATTCAGTAAAATAAAGTAGTTGTACAAAATCGTAAAAGGCTCAATTTAATCCTAGCTTTTGGATTGATTTGAGCCTTTTTCGGCTACTTTGCGAATAAATAGCCACTCAATGAATCCCCAGTTGATTGATTTTAAAAACTAACTATCCTTAACTAAATGGCATTTAAAAGCCATTATAATTGTTTGATTTTCGTAAGTATTGATTTGAATATTGTTAAAAATTGCCGATTTTTGGTCATAATTTTGTAATGTTAATTTTTATCACAGAACGAATGATCTTTACCTACTCCAGAAATATTTCATTAAAGATTATTCTTTTTTCATTTTTGATATTAATTTCTCAAAATACCATTTCTCAAAAAGTAGATAGTACACAAGCTATGAGAAATTTTAGTGGCAATGTAAGTGTAACCAACAATGGGTTTTCTAATATTCCTACCTTTTCATTAGGTAAGCCTGCTATTATTTTCAACTTGGTGGCCGCTGGAAAACGCACAAGTTTTGAGCCTGAAATTCGCTTCTCGTTAAAAGGTAAGCCTTGGTCGTTTTTATTTTGGTTTAGACAAAAATTGATACTTAAATCAAAATACCAAATGACCTACGGCATGCATCCAGGCTTAAATTTTCGCTATGAAAATGCAGTAATAAATGGTATTGAAAGCACCTATACTATAGAACGACTCTACATCACTCAAGAACTTAATCAAAATTTTCCAATTACCAAAAACTTCAGCACAAGCCTCTACTATAGTTATGGGCATGGGGTCGATGTGGGTACCACTAAGCACACGCATTATCTTTCGTTGCGAGGAGCTTTTTCTAATATAAAAATTGCAAATGACGTTTCTATGAGAATAAATCCGCAATTGTTTTTTCTGAATACTGGTTTTAAAAATGGCACTTATATGGCGTCAAATTTTGGTTTGTATAAAAAAAATTGGCCGGTTTGGATTGGGGGAATAATAAACAAAAAGATCAAAAGTGATATTGTAAGTAATAATTTTAACTGGAATATCAGCCTGAATTATGTATTTGGCGGGAATTACAGCCCAATAGTAGCCCCTTAACGCCAAGTGGGGGAACTAGTTGAAAGTCAGTATTTAAAACCAAGAAATATTTATTATGCCAGAAAAAATTAATATCCATGTTAACAATCCCCCCACATGGAGCGGAGTGTCTGAATCACTCGAAGATTTTTACAAACGGAAGTTTGATTGGATTCCAGAAAATATTAAAAATGAAATCGGGCATTTTAATGTGTTTCAACATGAGCCCATTGATCCCGGAAAAACGAAACCTCTTCCATACAAGAGAAGAGATTTTTACAAAGTAATGCTTGTGGTGGGAAATATAGATATGAGCTATGCCGATAAGGTAATTTCAGTAAAAAAACAGGCTCTATTTTTTTCAAATCCACAAATTCCTTATAAATGCGATAACCTGGAAAGAATTGAGGAAGGGTTCTATTGCATATTCAATCAGCATTTTTTTCATAAGTTTGGCGACTTAAATCAATATTCTGTATTCCAACCTACTGGTAATCATGTGTTTGAGTTGACAGATGAGCAAGTTGAGAAAATCAAGCCTTTTTTCCTCAAGATGTTTGAAGAAATTAAATCGGACTATATTCACAAATATGATGTGTTGCGGAATCTGGTTTTTGAGTTGCTCCATTTCGCTATGAAAATGCAACCTACCACTTTATTTGAAAAAAGACTGGATGGTGTTCCACAAATTAATGCTTCACAACGGATATCTACTTTGTTTTTGGAGTTGGTCGAGCGTCAGTTTCCAATCGATGAAGATCACCTCGCCATTAGCCTAAGATCTGCTTCCGACTTTGCTAATCAATTGAATATACATGTGAATCATTTGAACAGAGCAGTAAAAGAAACGACCCATAAAACCACCACTCAAGTCATCGCAGAGCGTATACTTCAAGAAGCTAAAATTATGCTAAAACACAGCAAATGGAATGTGGCCGAAATCGCCTATTCGTTAGGTTTTACAGAGGTTACTCACTTTAATAACTTCTTTAAAAAGCAAACAGAAATAAACCCTTCAAAATTTAGGAATAATTAAAGCGATCAATCAAAACCATTCAATGCAGATTCCTTAATTCAAGCCTCGA
>JAZKGO010000225.1:0-5986 GCA_040385875.1 Bacteroidota bacterium | reverse complement strand
TTTATTTATTTTTTAAAATAAAGCTTACCAAGTTGTTAATATTTAAAATTGATATGTATTTTTTTTTGATAAAACGTTTTACAACTTATTATCACTTTACTTAATTTATTGATTTTCAGTTTATATAAAATGAAATTTTTGTTTTGTATAATTTAGCAAAATATATAAAATGCTATTTTTATAAATATAGAAATTTTACTAAAAAGCCCCATCAGATAAATAGATTATCGATGGGGCTTTTTATATTTATTGCCAAGATTGGTCAAAAAGCGTTGCCCAAGTTTGCGGACTTGTTACTTCAGTACCTGTCATATTTGTAGTAATAGCCAATTGCACGTTTACCCCTTCACCGTCAAAGTCCAATAAAATAGCGTTGCCTGCACCCGATCCATTTTTATGGTAATACTTACCATGTACTGCCGTAATGCCTTCGTCAAATCCGATTTGATTAAAGAATCCGTCACCAGTTTTCATTTTAGTGAATAAACTTGGTTTAATTATTAAACCCGCTCTGGCCGCTCCAACTACTTGTGCAATTTGGCGAGCACTCATTTTAAGGCCACCAGCACCAGCTGCTCCAATTAAATGGTCGCCGCTATCGTATCCAGCCACTGGGGAGTTTACAAAATTATAATATTTTACTTTTTGATTATCTGCAATACCCCATGATTTAAAGTCGATTAAGTTCCAATCTGGAATGAGGGCCGGCTGAAAAATTTCTTCTCTCAATAATTTTCTAAACCAAGTGGATATTTTTACATTCAAATTGTACTTATCATAATAAACTGGGTTGCTGCCTATTGTCAAATCATCGGCGATTGTTTTGCTTTTTGAAGCTGCCAAATATACTATCGCATAGCGAAGCATAACGTAGTTAATATTCTGATAGTCGTATTGGCCGTATGGCTTAGGTGATACCAATGGATTGGCGTCAGTAGTTTCATTTATGCCATCTTCGACCGTGCTTTCTATGTCTTCAATGTCGCTTCCGTTGTTAATTATTCCACTTGTATGTGCTAATAAGTGGCGAAAAGTCACTTTTTTGAAATCATTACTAGCATTGAAATAGCTTGGCATATATAGGTAAACCTTGTTTTCCAAAGCAGTATTTATGGGCAGGCCTGTTCTATCGAGTAGCTTCATAGCCAACAATGCCGTCATAAATTTTGAAACACTTCCAATGTCTTGTATTTCGTTATTCGAATAACTTCTCGATGGCACATCGACAGGATAACGAGCTGAACCTTTGCCTTTTTGTACCACTACTTGGCCGTTTTTAATGATACAATAGCTGTAGCCGGGTACTACGCCGTCGAGTTTGGCTTCTATTTTATTGGCGAAAACGGTGTGGTTAAAACCTCCAGCAGCGAAATCGCCAGGCGTTTCAAAACTACTGGTTTGATTCGTTTTGATACTTTCCTTCGGCTGAAGAAATTCGTTTTCTTTACAAGAGTTCAGACTAAAAATACTGCCGAACAAAACGGCAAGGGTCATTTTTTTTGATGAATAAAGCATTGTTTTTAAAAGTTTAAATTGTTTATTGTTCTTTATAAAAAGGTGATTCCTTTTTTTAATGAAACAAAATTACACTTTCGAAAAATGCCTTTTCAATACGTACTAGTTTGTATTTTTTCTATATTTTTTAACCACGAATAGGTAATGGTGATAAATTATTAATTTGTTTTAGTAAATAATATTTAACGCTTAAAGAACTTTTCAACTTGATTTCCAGCTCGTAAAATATAGAGGCCAGTTGGTAAGTCAGAAACATTAATATTTCCTTTTAAGTTACTGTTTTTCAATACATTATATATTTTTTTCTGCCCATTTATATTAATTACTTCTACAGAATTGCCTTCCATATTTTCGATATTTAATTCGGAAATAGCAGGATTTGGATAGAGTTTTATACTTGAATTGGTATTATTGTTTTTGATAGAAATGATTTTGGAGAAACTGTATTTTCCACCTAAATCAATCATTTTTAAGCGATAAAAGTCCCAAGCTTTAGGGTTTGTTTGAGTGTCTAAAAATTCATATTTAGCGTTTTCAGATGGCCCACCGTTGGCTTTTATTTGTCCAATTTTTTCAAAAGATTTACCATTATCACTTTTTTCAATTTCAAAATGTGATATACCTATTTCGTCGGTAGTAATCCAGGTAAGTTGCCAAGTGCTTAAAATCAACTTTTTTCTATCCAATATTTGAACAAAAGTAAAATAATAACTAAAATCCAAATTACCAATGTAAAATAACCAGACCAGGTGCACCATAGCTACTACCAGATGCTACTGCTGGCCCGCCACCACCAGGTATACTGCCTGTAGCATTAGTGCCATAACTTTCCACAAATACTTTTGCACTATTAAACACAAAAGTATTGCTGGGTGCATGCTGGTAAGCAGGGTAGGCTCCACCACCATGTGTATCAGTTATCATGATATGCCCAGTATTCCCTAAATTTTGGTAGGACATTTTGCCATAAAAAGAAACATTTCCACCCTTTTTTTCTAATAATTCTGCATTGGGTGCTCCCCATTCATATTCTTCTCGAGTGCCTCCATAAGCAGCAAAAATATAATTATTTTCGTTACTTTTATTTGGAAAAATTTCAGTATTGCTATATTCGTAAAGCGTTTTTTCACCTTTTGAAACTTTTATTTCCATTGTGTTACCAGCTACTACTGGTATTATGGCACTAATATAATCGCCGCCGCCTCCACCATAAATACCAAAGAAATCGTCTAAATTTGTAGTTGCTGAACCTTTGCGACCTCCTCCCCAAGCTTCCACCCATACTTTGGTAACACCAGCTGGCACAACAAAGTCATAGTTTTGGGTAAATGATCCAACAGTGCTAAATGGTGCCGTAAAGCCTTTTGAATTGGGGAAACGGCTATGTAAGCTGGTACTACCAGCACTTAGGTTATTCCAAGAACTACCATTGAAATAGGCTAAGTTTGCCTTTTCTTGGTCATACACCATAAGGCCAGCGGCCGGGCTAGCTATACTTGTGGATGGAGTGCTTACACGGGGTAATAGTAGGCCTTTATTGCTACTTTTTATATCGAGAAGGGCTGATGGGTGTGGCGGGGTGTTGTCGGTACTAATGCCAACTTGAGCATGCATTCTTACTACCAAAAAGCTGTAAAATATAAGTACGGAAATAGTTTTTGCTTTCATGTTTTTGTTTTGTTTAGAAATTTTTCTGTTTTTTTTAGATTAATAAGTTTTATTGTTTTAAAAATTTGCCCACCTCATTACCGGCTTTCAAAAAATATAGGCCTTTTGGCAAATCTGATACATCGATACTAGATTGTATCTCGTTCTTTTTTAGCGCATTATATATTTTTTTCTGTCCATTTATATTAATTACTTCTACAGAATTGCCTTCCATATTTTCGATATTTAATTCGGAAATAGCAGGATTTGGATAGAGTTTTATACTTGAATTGGTATTATTGTTTTTGATAGAAATGATTTTGGAGAAACTGTATTTTCCACCTAAATCAATCATTTTTAAGCGATAAAAGTCCCAAGCTTTAGGGTTTGTTTGAGTGTCTAAAAATTCATATTTAGCGTTTTCAGATGGCCCACCGTTGGCTTTTATTTGTCCAATTTTTTCAAAAGATTTACCATTATCACTTTTTTCAATTTCAAAATGTGATGTACCTACCTCATTGGCAGTTTGCCAACTGAGTTGATTTCCACTAAAAGCCTTTTTGGCAGTAAAATTCAGTAAACTTAATGGCAAGGGGGCCGATTGGACAAAACCTAAGGTAAACGGACTCCAAGTATTAATCAAGTTACTACGGACAGTGCCAGCAGAAATATCGCCAGTTGTACCAGTTGAACCTTCGTTTAGCCAATTGGTACCCACTTTATGAGCAACTCTTCGGAAACCCAAGTCAGTTGGAGAGGCATCATTATACCCATTCCAAAATAAAGTGATAAAAGCCGATGTGATGCCTTCATTAACAGGCAAAATATCCCAATACTCGCCTGAATTATAGCTATTTAAGGGTATAGCGTCGGTGCCACCATTAGTAAAATTACCTGGGCCTGCATCTCCCGCCACATAATTAGCCAACAATCCATTAGCATTCTGAGTAAATTCGGCTAACACAGGTTGGAATTTGTCAGTATTGCCGACTGGGAAAATAAATGGTGCAGTTCCCTCTTTTACCACAGGGCCAACTACATGACTGGCATCAGCGGGTGGGGCGGGAATAGTGCCATTTGGACCAAATACTAATGGTGAAGAATAAAAAGTATTTACCAATCCATTAGCAAAATTGGCTTGACCGAATATTTTAATACTGTTATTTAGTTCAAAGCCCTCGATATTGTCAAATTTGATATCAAATACAAATAATGGACTATTCCCTTGGATATTTTGACTGCTCGAACCGCTGAACTCCCAAAGCCCTGTAGATGGTGCTTCCATTGTTTGATTGTTAGTGACATTACCCTTAATAATAACCTTTGAATCGTTTTTGAAATTTGAATTTATTTCATTGTAAAAATCTCCATCTATTTTTAGAGCTATTCCGTTTTGCACCACTATTTGCGCTCCTTTGTTGTAGAATTGTGCGAAATTTTGGCTAATATTTGCCAAAAACATCACTAAAATTATAGATGTCTTTTTCATTTTATTTTTGTTTATTAAATTATAAATAATTGATAATGAATAATTCAAGTATTGGATTTTAGATAGACTATTCTTCAAAAACAAGATGGCCATCGAAATAATAATCGTTTAGTATACGGGCATCACTATTAAGGTCAGAATCGTGCCATAAAATCACCCAAATTTTATCACCTGTTTGCAATTTCGCATCTTTCGATATTTGAAATTGAACAAAATCAGATATTGAAGCATTATAAACCATAAAGCCATCTGCAGTTGCAATATCAGTTATAGAATTGCCTCGTTGTCTTCTTAAAATCATATGGCTATAAGCTATATCATCTATTGGACCTGCCCTCATATCAACTTTAATATCAAAATGATATAACCCATTTACTGGTGCTAAAAAAGTGCCACTAGTTTGAGTGGGAGTTCCAGATATATAAGGATCAAAATTATTTGAATAATCATAAATTTCATTGCTAAACAATAATTTCCATTCAGAATCGGAGGGCACATCTTTATAATCATCTACGATATAATCAGAGAAAAATGCAATTTTATTATCTTTCTTCCAAACTGCATTTCCAGAAGCATCACTGGTTAAAACTGCTCCATTTGCAGGGTTAGTATTCCCTCCAGATATTTTTACATTGCCCAGCGTTTCCAAAGCATAACCCGAAGTACTGCTACCATAAAGAGCTGTGCCCGAAGAACTATTTCCATAAATAGCTGTTCCGCTATTGGCTGTTCCAGATATTGCTCTAAAATTTTCGCTTGCGCCTCTAATGCCTATTCCATTGTTGGAGCTTCCATATACCCCTTGTGTATTTATTATATGAGAAATACCCACTACTCCACTGCCAGCAGTTCCATTGTTTGTGCCATGGACACCCGCAAAGCCAGTAGCGCTGTTTGTTACGCCTCTTACTCCATAACCTGTCGTGCTTGTACCCAAGACCCCGTCACCCCCAGCAGTGTTATTTCCTGAGACTCCAATACCAGTAGAATTGGTTGCTAAACCATATGCGCCCATTCCGTTTGTGGCACTTGCCTCTCCACGCAAGCCCGACTTACCAGCTCCTCCGCTGGTACCAAAAACTCCATTTTCCACTGCGGAACTCGCATGAACCCCTGGCCCACCGCCAATGTTGAATGCCCTAATAGCCGCTAAGGTATTGGCGGCATTGTCAGAGAGGCCTACAATTGGATAATTAGTTGAACTGGTAGCTCTTAATCCATAGCCATTTATAGAATTGGTACTGATGGAATGGCCACCCACTGAAAAGGAATTAAGACCAGTGCCAGCACCCATACTGCTAATATAGAATATGTCTCCATTGCCGTTATTTGTCA
>JAZKGO010000224.1:0-2109 GCA_040385875.1 Bacteroidota bacterium | reverse complement strand
GAGCTGAAGTGCAAAAAGCCTTGGACAATATATACCATAAAAAATTAGTAAATATCGCCCAGCTGTTTTCTGAAATGAGAGAAGCCAGCACATTGATTACAAGACATGTAAAAGTGACCAAAGATAAATATGGCGAAGTGGAATTATTACTCAATTTACTCTATGATCCATTTGACATGAAGCCCCATTTATTTAATGAATTAAATCGATCGAATGATAAATTGTCCTATTATATTACCAAAAGAACGATTGTTTTTTTGAGAAAATTAGAAAGTTTAAATGAGGAATTTAGGCTGGACTTTTTGAACAAAACAAATTCATTATTAGAGAAACTATATTATAATTCTACATTGGGATACGCCAAAACCTTTGGCATTCCAAAAGAAATTTAAACTTTTAAAAAAATAACGATTATGTCTAAAATATTGATAATTAGCCTTTTATTGATAAATATTTCTATTTTTGCTCAACAAAAAGCTAAGCCTGCAGTTGTGGCAGATTCACCTAAATTAGTTGTGGGTATTGTGGTAGATCAAATGCGATATGATTACCTCTATCGGTATGGTGCCAAATATGGTAAAGGAGGCTTGAAGCGAATGATGAGCGAAGGTTTCAATGCCAAAAATTTGCACTATAATTATGGCCCTACCGTTACCGCAGCTGGCCATGCAGCCATTTTCACAGGGTCGGTACCCAATGTGAACGGCATTATTGGCAACGATTGGTATGACCAAAAAACCAACAAAAATGTATATTGCACAGAAGACTCTACCGTAACTACAGTTGGCTCTACCTCTACTGCAGGCAAAATGTCACCTAAAAATCTCTTGGTTTCCACAGTCACAGACCAGTTGCGAATTGCCAATAATTTTCGTTCAAAAACAATTGGAGTGGCTTTAAAAGATCGTGGCTCAATTTTGCCAGCTGGCCATACAGCCAATGGAGCTTATTGGTTTGATAGTTTCAATGGTAGTTGGATTACGAGTACATTTTATATGAATGATTTGCCACAATGGGTCAAAGATTTTAATGCCAAAAAATCGGCAGATAAATACAAAAATGCCACTTGGAATACACTTTTGCCAATCGAGCAATATACTGAAAGCACCGCTGATGAGGTTCCATACGAATCAAAAATGTTTGGACAAGCCAATACTTCGTTCCCACATCAACTTTTGGAAGCTAAAGGAAATGTATATGAAATGTTGAAATCAAGTCCATTTGGTAATACAATTACCAAAGAATTTGCATTGGCAGCTATCGATGGCGAAAATTTGGGTAAAGATGAATTTACTGATTTTCTTACCATTAGTTTCTCCTCTCCCGATTATGTAGGGCATGCTTTTGGACCCAATTCGATAGAAGTTGAGGATATCTATTTACGACTCGATAAGGATATTGAGGAAATTCTAAATGCTCTCGACTCCAAACTAGGTAAAAACAATTATTTGGTATTTCTTTCCGCCGATCATGGTGTCGCCGATGTTCCTGGCCTTTGGAAGCAAAATAAATTACCAGCAGGTCTTTTGCAAACCATTGGAATTAGAAATCTCGCTAATGATGTCTTGAATAAAAAATTTGGAGTGAATAATTTGATTGAGGCAGAAGACAACAACCAATATTATTTAAATGATAAGATTTTAAAAGACAAAAACTTGAGCGTCAATGAAGTTTGCGCTGTGATTAAAGAAAATATTTTGGGTATTGAAGGTCTTGCTGATGTTATTAATCTTCATGAATTAAATAATGTTAAATTGGAAGCTTCCCTTCTTTCAAAAATTGTAAATGGTATCAATGTAAAAAGAAGTGGAGATATTATGCTTTTAGCAAGGCCGATGTACTATGCAGGTAGGCCAACTGGCACAGGACATAGTGCTATTTATAATTATGATAGTCATGTACCTGCCCTCTTTTTTGGATGGAAAATACCCAAAGGCGAAAGTGCTGTACGGTATTCAATATCCGATATTGCTCCTACTGTTTCAAACCTATTAAATATATTGGAACCAAGTGGGAGTATTGGCAATCCCATAATTTTTAAATAAAATTATTCATTCTATTAATCCCTTTTAAAATAAATAATTTTTATTTATTGAACAAAACCAATAT
>JAZKGO010000223.1:0-8266 GCA_040385875.1 Bacteroidota bacterium | reverse complement strand
CTTATTGCCTCTCTTGAATAATAAATATGTATGGCAAAAATAGCCAATAGCATAATAGGCATGGCAATAATGGAACCCTCAAAGCCAAATTCGCCACCAGTAAATGTATCATTTCCATGGATAGTTTGCCTGATTATACTTGCATTTTTATGCCCAGATACTTCATAACCAAACACTGGTCCTTGAAAAAAATTCCATGAAAAATGCAGACCAATCGGAAACCAGAGCGATCGATTGTGGACATACGAAATGCCTAAAAATAGGCCTGCAATAGAAATATTGATAAAACTGAGCAGCGTTACCTTATCATTAAACAGGTGAAGTGCTCCAAATATTAATGCAACGATTAATAGTGCCAAATAGTCGTTCATACCATCCATGAGGGTTGATAGCATGAGTCCTCTGGTCATTAGCTCTTCAGAAATGGCTACCAATACAAAAATGATTAGATAATTGGCTATATCTGTGAAGCTGAATATAAGTTCATGGACTTTTACAAAGCCAAATATTAGGCAAATAGTAAAACCTAAGCTAATCGAAATAATACCGCATAAAAGGCCCAGTATCAGATTTTTAAGCCATTGGCTGTCATTAAAACCAATTGAGAAGAAATCTTTCTTGATAATCAATCGCCAGAAAAAGTAGATTACAAAAACAGAGGCAGTAAAGTTGAACAAGTAATACAAAAGCATCACATGAGAATCTGTTTTAATCAATTTTCTCGTAGTGCTTTCATCCACACTTAAATATTTAACAAGAAAAAGCTCGCCAGCATAGGAGAAAAGGCTGACAACCATCATAAAACAAATAAAAAATATAATAATAAGCCCTATCTTTTTTAACCAGATAGGGCTGTTAAGGCTTGAATTTGATATTTCTTCCATAAAAGAAGTTTCAAATAATATTGGGTTGGTATTGTTTGATTTCTATTCTTCCTCTTCTTCTGCAGTGAAAGAATACAATGTTTTGTCTAGGTTTAATTTATCCCCTAAAAAGTCTTCAATGAATTTTTCTACCACTTCATCATCAATTTCATCCACATTGAGGCATACATCCAGCCCTATTCCGTATTCAAAATCTTCGTCAATCTCTACATTTTCGGCTACTTTTATTTCCTCATTTTCTTCAATTTCCTCAATCAATTCAGTGATTAAAAGCTCAACCTCTTCATCGAGTGCTTCATTGGCCTGATAAGTTTCATCTCTATTTTCCATTGGTACATAGAGTGGAAAATTTTTCATCGCCTTTTTTTCGGCTGCCTCGTAAACCAAACTACTATGATGAAGCCTCAAGGTATAAATTACAGCGTCAAAGATTACTTCTTGACCTTTGAAGTCACCTACAAATTGAAAATGGGCGTATTCATCGGCTGAATGTCCAAAATCTTCTTCGTCTTCAAAATAAACAAAAGTACTTCCTTCATTTTCACACTCTTGTTTAAGTAGGGCTATTTCATTGGGATCGTAGCCATCATTTTTATATTGCATTATTTTATTTGTTTAATATTTTTTGATAATTTATCTACTATTTCAAAATGCTAGATGGAGATAATGTTAGATGATGAACTTTTATTGTTACCTAATGAGCAACATTTCACGGTATTTGGGTAGTGGCCATTCATCGTCGTCTATCATTAGTTCCAATTTATCTACGCAATAACGAATCTCCTCAAAATAGTCATCTTTGATAGAGGTGTATTTTTGTGCCCTGATGTTAATGTCTTCAATATTATTTGCCTCTTTTCGAGCTTCAGTCATTTCATGAACAGTATTATTGATTTTGGAAGTATATTCAGAAATCTTCTTAATCATTTCAACAGTGGGTGCATAGAAAATGGCATCAATACCAATTTCTTTTTGCCCTCGTACATTGTCAACCAGCTGAGTTTGAAATTTCAAAGCAGTGGAAATGATATGGTTAATGGCCAAATCGCCAATTACTCTTGATTCAATTTGAACTTTTTTGATATAATTTTCCAATTCAATCTCATATCGGGCATGCATTTCTACTTCTGAGAATATCCCAAATTTTGTAAATAGCTCAATAGCGTCAGGCTTTAGATATTCATAAAGGGCATCCGCTGATGATTTTATATTTGATAGTCCACGTTTTTCAGCTTCAATTACCCATTCATCAGAATAGCCATTTCCCTCAAAAAGTATAGCTTTCGATTCTTTTACGTATTTTTTCAATACTTCCATTATCGCCAACTCTTTTTTGACATCTGATTCTAAAAGTATAGTTACATCTTTTTCGAATTTCATCAACTGATTAGCCATGATGGTGTTTAATACGGTCATCGGAGCCGCTGAATTTGCTGACGATCCTACCGCTCTGAATTCAAATTTATTTCCTGTAAAAGCAAATGGTGAAGTTCGGTTTCTATCAGTATTATCAAGCATTAATGAAGGTATTTTGTTAATCCCCAATTTAAGGTAAACATTATCACCTTTCTCCAATTTGATGTCATTGATACTCGAAAGATTTTCCATTTCATTAAAAAATCTAGTCATTTCTGAGCCAATAAATACTGAAATAATGGCTGGAGGTGCTTCATTGGCTCCTAATCTATGCTCATTACCAGCAGAAGCAATTGAGGCTCTTAGCAAATTGGCATTGTCATGTACCGCTTTAATTATGTTTACAAAAAACACCAAAAAGCGTAAATTTTCTTTTGGTTTGGAGGAAGGTGAAAGCAAATTGACTCCAGTATCTGTACTTAAGGACCAGTTATTGTGCTTGCCAGAGCCATTAATGCCCGCAAATGGTTTCTCATGGAACAAAACTTTTAGTTTATGTTTTACCCCTATCTTAGCCATTAAGTCCATCAAAAGGGCATTGTGATCACAAGCAAGGTTTATTTCTTCAAAAGTAGGAGCAGCCTCAAATTGAGCGGGTGCTACTTCATTGTGTCTTGTTCTGATCGGAATACCCAACCGCAAAGCTTCATTTTCAAAATCAACCATAAAAGCATTCACTCTGGTTGGAATCGACCCAAAATAATGATCTTCCAATTGTTGGCCTTTAGCTGGTGAGTGACCAAATACAGTTCTACCTGCCATAATTAAGTCAGGACGAGCATTGAATAAAGCTTCGTCTATCAAAAAATATTCTTGTTCAATCCCTAATGTAGCCGTTACTTTCGATACATTTCTATCGAAAAGCTCTTTCATCACAGAAGTAGCTGCTTTGTCAATCAATTCGATTGATTTTAAGAGTGGGGTTTTATAATCTAATGCTTCACCAGTATAAGATACAAATACTGAAGGGATACAAAGTGTAGAAGAACCAGCGGCATTTTCCATAATAAATGCAGGGGAGGAGGGATCCCAGCCAGTATAACCTCTTGCCTCAAAAGTGGATCTGATACCACCATTAGGAAACGAAGAGGCATCTGGCTCTTGCTGAACCAATGCTGACCCTTTAAATTTTTCGATTGCCTTGCCAGTATTAGGGTCAATGTCAAAGAAGGAATCGTGTTTTTCAGCTGTAGTGCCTGTTAGAGGCTGAAACCAGTGGGTATAATGAGTGACTCCTTTGGAAAGCGCCCAGGACTTCATGGCAGCCGCTACTTCATCTGCCGCCTCTCGGTCAATTTTCTTGCCACCTTCAATAGCATTGGATATTTTTAAATAGGCTTCTGGGCTTAATAGTGACCGCATCACATCATTATTGAATGTGAGCGAGCCATAATAGTCTGAAACCTTTTCTGTGGGTAATTTAACGTTGACTTGTGCTCTTGATTGAGCCAATTCTAATGCTTTGAAGCGTGCAATTGCCATAATTTATTGAAATATATTTATAAAATGTGATATACTTTTCAGGCTTAAATCTGATTGTAATCTAGAAATAAGTAAAACTTTTGGATTCAAGAACTAATCAAAAAACTAAAGAATTAATCGATGCAATGATTCCACAAGTTTAAAGATACAACAAATTGATAATTCAATATTAATTTTTGACAATTTTAAAGGCTGTAAAAATAATAATTTGAGTTGATTTTTATTAAACCTGTGATTCATCACTCATCAATCTCCAGCCAAATGAATATTGATGAATTCTTTTAAATAAATATTGTTTGGTGATTATCAACAGAATTTTATTACTGTTTTAGCGATTATTTCATATGAAATATTTTGTATTTGTTAAAATTTCGATATTATATAAAAGCCAATTTGCCAGTTTGCAAAATGTTGCATTTGTTAAAATCAATTTAATATTTGATTTATACAATTTTTGGTAATTTTGAAAAAAAAGGTTTGAAAAAATAGCATTTTGTTTGAAAAAAATGATTAAAAATTGAAATTGTCCATTATTTTTGCATTAAATATTGAAAAAATCTAAAATTAATCCTAAAATAAGTTATTATCTCATGGCAAAAGCAAAATTAGAGTACATCTGGCTTGACGGTTATAAACCAGTACAAAGCCTAAGAAGCAAAACGAAAATTGAAAGCGATTTTGGTGGCACATTAGCAGAATGTAGCAATTGGTCATTTGACGGCTCTTCGACTGAGCAAGCTCCAGGTGGTTCATCAGATTGTATCTTGAGACCAGTTTATATTTGCCCAGATCCTGAGCGTTCTAAATTAGGTACTCCAGCTTATTTGGTAATGTGTGATGTTTTGGATTCTACTGGTAAGCCTCATGAGTCAAATGGCCGTGCTTTAATTGACGACGATGACAATGATTTTTGGTTTGGTTTTGAGCAGGAGTATTTTTTATACGACAACGAAACCAATCAGCCTTTAGGTTTTCCTTCCCAAGGTTTTCCACGCCCGCAAGGTCCTTACTATTGCTCAGTAGGCGCTAAAAATGCATACGGTCGTGAAATAATTGAGGATCACTTGGAGCAATGCTTGCAAGCTGGTTTGAATATTGAAGGTATTAATGCCGAAGTGGCCGCTGGCCAGTGGGAATTCCAAGGTTTTGCCAAAGGGGCTGCACAAGCAGGTGACGAAATCTGGGTGGCTCGCTACTTATTGGAGCGTACCTGTGAGAAATATGGCGTTTGGGTAAACTATCATTGCAAGCCATTGGGCGATACTGACTGGAACGGTTCAGGTATGCATGCCAACTTCTCTAATACTACCTTGCGTACAGCTGGTGATAAATCAGTTTATGACAAAATATGTGAATCTTTTGCTCCAGTAATTCAGGAACATATTGATGTGTATGGTCCTGATAATGATAAGCGTTTGACAGGCAAGCATGAAACTGCTCGTTGGGATCAATTCTCTTATGGTATTTCTGACCGTGGCGCTTCTATTCGTATACCTTTATTGGCTGTACAAAAAGGCTGGAAAGGTTGGTTAGAAGACCGTCGTCCAAATTCTGCGGCTGATCCTTATAAAGTTGCGGCTAGAATTATCAAAACTGTTAAAGGTGCTGAATTGTAATAGCAAATAAATTTTACAAGAAAGACTTGCTAAAAAATAGCAAGTCTTTTTTTTATCCTTATTTTTACGAAAATTAAAATAAATCAAGCTTAAATGAAATTTGTAAAATTTGATAATGGGGATCTGATGCCTGCATTAGGCTTAGGAACATGGAAATCGGCGAAAGGTGAAGTGTATAAAGTGGTGAGAGAATCTATTGAGGTGGGTTATAGGCATTTTGATTGCGCACTTTTATATGGAAATGAAGAGGAGATAGGACAGGCCTTTTATGATGCATTCAAAGCTGGCGATATTTCTAGAGAAGAGCTCTGGATCACTTCCAAGCTGTGGAACAATGCGCATGAACCACAAAATGTGTTACCTAATATTCATAAATCTCTCAAAAATCTACAAGTGGATTATTTAGATTTATACCTTATACATTGGCCAGTTGCACTTCGGTCTGACGTCACATTTCCTTCAAAAGGCTCTGAGTTGGTGAGTCTAAAGGATATCCCTCTTTCTAAAACTTGGCAATCAATGATTGAGCTTCAAAATGCTGGTCTGAGTCGTCATATAGGGGTTTCCAATTTTAGTAAGAAAAAAATGCAAAATTTGATTGATGAAACAGGAGTGAGGCCAGAGGTGGATCAGGTAGAAATGCATCCGCTGTTGCAGCAACCTGATTTGTTGGAATTTTGTAATGAAAAAGGTATCCATATGACAGCCTATGCACCTCTAGGCTCGGCTGATAGACCAGAAAATCGAAAAGTAGTTGACGAACCAGGTTTATTTTCAAATAAAATTATCACACAAGTTGCTGAAAATAAAGGAATTAGTATTGGACAATTATTGCTTGCTTGGGCAGTAAACCGAGGCACTTCCGTGATTCCTAAAACAGTAAGAAAGGAAAGGTTAATTGAAAATCTAGCAGCTGCTGATTTGTCTCTTTCAGATAATGAGATGGCAGAAATGGCTAAAGTAAATCTGAATTATCGATATATTAAAGGTAACTTTTGGTGTTTGGAAGGTTCGGATTATACTTTGCAAAACCTATGGGATGAATAATAATGAGGATAAAAAAACTAGTAATGGAGGGCTTTTGCCCTTTTTTTTTATGAAAGGTAGCTTCAAATTTATTGTATGGCAATTTCTGAGTTTCTTTGTTCTTCTCATTCTTGGTAAAGTTTTATTTTTGATTTATCATTTTAATCAATTTTCTAAACTTATAATAGAGGATCAAATTGGAATATTTATACATGGACTTGGTTTAGATATTTCTATTGTTTCCTATTTATTAATTGTTCCATTTTTCTTAATTCTTTTTGAAAATCTAACGGATAACTATTCTGAAATGTTATTTAGAATAGCAAAGATTTATCACCTAATATTCTGTTTATTAATAAGTTGTATTATAGTCGTTGATTTGGAATTGTATCGGACTTGGGGTATAAAAATAGATGACAGTCCCATGAAATATTTGGCACATCCTTCCGAAATGTTTGCTTCAGTTGCTGCTTCTCCTTTTTATATTTTAGTGCCTATTCTGGTTTTATTGATAATTGTATCTCTATTTCTTAATCTATACATTTTCAAAATCAAATATGAGAATAATCAAAAAAGTAAGATTCTTGCAACGGCTGTTATTTTATTGCTTTTGGCGTCCTTAATTATACCAATTAGAGGGGGCTTTCAGTTGGCCCCAATTAACCAAAGCTCAGCCTATTTTTCCACCAACTACTTTGCGAATCAGGCCGCAGTCAATCCAGTTTTTAATCTTTTTCATACTCTTAATCGTAAAAGTAGCGGTGAAAATCCATTTCAGTATTTAAATAAAAATATAGCCGAAGGATATCTTAAATCTTATTTTGTTGAAAATGAAGTAATTGAAAATCAAATAGTTACGGGAAAACCAAATATTCTGTTAATTACTTGGGAAAGTCTTACCTCCAAGGCATTGAATCAGCAGATGGAAGTATTGCCTAATTTCAAAAAGTTGATTAATGAGGGGATATTTTTCGATAATTGCTATGCCAGCGGCGACCGCTCGGACAAAGGTCTGGTGGCTATTTTGAGTGGATATCCAGCTCAGCCCATTACAAGCATTATTACTTTACCACAGAAAACTAAGAAGCTGCCTGTTATCTCAAAAGATTTGATAAAAAACGGCTATTCTACTGCTTGGTATTATGGAGGGGAGCCCGAATTTGCCAATATGAAATCCTATATCCTTACTGGCCAATTTCAGAAATTAATTACCAAAAATGATTTTCCAGAGCAATTCACTGAAGACACAAAATGGGGGGCTAATGATGAAGTTGTTTTCAGTCGATTATTCAATGATTTGGGTCAAATGCAACAGCCATTTTTTGTCAATTATTTTACATTGAGCAGTCATGAGCCTTTTGAAATACCCAATCATCAAGTGATAAAAGGGGAGGATGAAACCAGTAAATTTTTAAATGCTCATCATTTTACTGACGAGCAATTAGGTAATTTTATTGAAAAAGCAAAAACGCAGGATTGGTATCAAAATACTTTGATTATCATCACAGCTGACCATGGCCATAGACTACCAATTACTGCTTCCAAGAAAGATGAGTTTCATATTCCTTTGCTTTTTATTGGCGGTGCATTGAAAGCTAAGCCAATGATTATCAGTCAGGTATGCTCACAAAATGATATAGCGAAAAGTGTTTTAGCACAACTTTCCATTCAAGATTCTTCTTACAATTGGTCAAGGAATCTATTTGCAAAACAGAAAAATCCTTCGGCTTATTTTGCATTTAATAATGGCTTTGGGCTGGTTCAGACAGACAAATGGTTTACTTTTGATAACCATACCAAACAAGTTATTCAAAAATCAGCAAGAGTTCAATCGAGTGATAT
>JAZKGO010000222.1:0-2251 GCA_040385875.1 Bacteroidota bacterium | reverse complement strand
CCACTCCATTTTCCTTTAATTTCTTGCAAAATTCAGCGGACTCGTCGCCATGCAATTGAGCAAAATCTAATTTATATTTTTCGATTGCTTCAACTACCGATTCTAAAGTTTCGTCTACAAAAACACCTACTTTTTTTACAGAAGCAGGAATTTGATTTAAAATATTGATATCCAACACATTGGCGGCATATCTTTTTGATTTTGGGTAAAAAATAAAGCCAATGAAGTCTGGTTTCAAAGACACTAAACTTTGAATATTTGCAGAATCCCGCATGCCACAGACTTTGATTTTCATAGGAATGTTAGTTGTAAGATTTTGGATTTCAGGAATTCAACTTTTCGATAAAATCACCTAGACTTTTACCAGGGTTTTCTGTTTTCATGAAAGCTTCCCCAATCAAAAATCCTTTATAACCAACTGATTTTAAAATATTTATCGTTTCAACACTAGAGATACAACTCTCGGAAATTTTTATTAAATGCGAAGGAATTTTAGAAGCTAATTCCAGCGAAGCATTCACATTTTGTTCTGCAAAGTTCTTCAAATTTCTGTTGTTTACGCCCACCACATCGATATATTCGCAAAGACTACGGTCAAGTTCGTCTTGATCATGCACTTCCAAAAGCGTTTCCATCCCTAATGACTTGACTAATTTGCCTAAGGTATAAATTTCAGTGGGACTTAAATTAGCCGCAATTAACAATATCACATCGGCACCTAATGCTTTTGATTCATAGATCTGGTATTCATCCACCATAAAATCCTTTCTGAGCATAGGAATAGTTGGATTGGCTCTCCGAGCTTCCAAAAAATCGGCATCAGAGCCAGCAAAAAAGTCAATATCTGTTAATACTGAAAGGCAAGCCGCCCCCGCCTCCACATAACCTTTAGTTACTTTCGCTGGATTTACCTTGGCATTTATCACGCCTTTTGAGGGCGATTTTCGCTTAAATTCAGCAATTATTCCAGAAGAAGCAGGATTCAACAAACTGGTTTTTAGCGAGTTATTATTTTTTGCAAAAAAACCAGATTTTTCCAATTGGGCAATTGAAATTTTTGCTTTCCGCTCCTCTACTTCCAGCTTTTTCCTAGCTATTATTTGATCTAATATTGTCATATGAACCTCACCCCAGCACCTCTTATCAAGAGGGGCAAAAGGATTTTTTTTAAATAAATTTTTTAAAACTCTCTAAAGCGCTGCCACTTTCCAACGATTCTTTCGCTTTCAACAAAGAATCTTGCCAATTTATGTTGGGATCCGCAATATACAGGGCGGTGGCAGAATTTGCCAACACCACTTCGGTCTGAGCTTTTGAACCTTTATTTTCCAAAACTGAAATTAAAATTTTAGCAGATTCTTCAACAGTGGCGCCAGAATGCAAATCATTTTGATGGTGATTGGTAAAGCCGATATTGTTAGGGGAAATTATTTCCCTTCCTTTTGCACTTTCTAAAATAAAGTCACTAGTCAAAGAAATTTCATCGTAACCATCTATACCATAGACTATTCCGAAATTTGAGCTTGTTTTCAGAAAAAGCTGCTGATATAAATTTTGCACTTCTAAACTGTAAACCCCTGTTAATTGCTTCTTTACTTTGGCTGGATTGAGCAAAGGACCTAATAAATTAAAAAATGTTTTCAAGCCCAATTCTTTTCTAATAGGACCCACAAATCGCATGGCTGGGTGGAAAAGCGGGGCATGTAAAAAACAAATACCCGCAGTTTCGATTTTCGATTTCAAATAGGATTCCTCATTGGAAAACTTCACTCCTAAAAATTCTAAAACGGTACTTGAACCCACTGAGGAGGATACGCCATGATTACCATGTTTGGCCACTTTTTGGCCAGCACCCGCTACCACGAAAGCAGAGGTAGTAGAGATATTGAAAGTATCCTTGCCATCACCGCCAGTACCGCACACATCCATCGGGTCAAATTCTGACAAATCCACCAAAATTGCTAAATCAAGCATTGCCTCTCTAAAGCCTGCAAGTTCCTCAACATTAATGGGTTGCATGATATAACTAGCTAAAAAGGCGGCAATTTGACTGTTATTGGCTTCCCCTCGTCCAATTATTGACAAAGCTTCTTTGGCTTCCTCAAATGTGAGCGGTTGAGATTCCAGACGTTTTTGAAGGTATTGTTTCATTTTTTAGGCAATAAGCAATAGGAAAGGAGCAAAAAAGAATGCTAATAAACCCACAACCTTATTTTATTGATATTATATTTTTTTCAAATAAAGATTAATC
>JAZKGO010000221.1:0-2662 GCA_040385875.1 Bacteroidota bacterium | reverse complement strand
AAAATAATCGCCAAAGGTGATTTAACAATCAACCGAAGTCAATGGGGTATCACTTACAAAACACAAACCCAATGGGTAAGTAATATTTTGAACAATCTAAAAAACGATTTCATTTCTGAGGAAATACCAATTAAGCTTGACTTGATATTTTTGAAGGGAAAGTAGAGTTGCCACCTTTTTAAAAAGTTGGCAACTCTAGCACAAGGTAAACTAATAAACCTCAATTCCAGAAAGATTAATTGTATCAAAAGCATCTAAAATTTTGATACGTAACTTATTAATGCTTAGCGGATTCCATGTCAATATTCGTCGATTGCCAATGGTAGTTCCTTTGGTGATTACTGTCCAATTTTCGCCATTAAAACCCTCAATTTCAAATGATTTAATATGCTGGCCTTTGGGCAGGTACTCTCTTAATTGAATTCCTTTGGTGCTGGTATTTTTTCCAAAATCCATCTCAATTGTCAATTCCTTTTCTTGATTCATACTTAAAAAAGTAGAATTATTACCATCTACTAATGCTTTTGACAGGCTACTTTTCTTTCCGTTTATCCCTATTTTTTCAGGATTAATTTTCAATTTCTTCCCCAATAACTCCTCCCTTTTCTCTTTAAAATTTAATAAGGCTAATGAATCATTTTTGTGAATTCTTCCACGCATATCTGGGGGAATATTGAGCAACAAATTCCCGTTTCTGCCAACAGATTTCAAATAAATACTCATGAGTTCATCTGCCGATTTGACCTTTTCATTTTCTTTTTCATGAAAAAACCAACCTGGCCTTATCGAAACATCAATCTCCGTTGGCTGATAGGCAAATCCATTTTCATGACCCTCATTCAATTGTTTTTCAATCCCAGCTTTGCCGGCATACCAACCTTGATTGTTAATGGTACTCCAGTTGGTTTCACCAGCAAAACCACGCTCATTGCCTACCCAACGGATATCAGGCCCCACATCACTAAAGATTACTGAATTGGGTTGAAGCTTGCGTACTGTCGAGTTAAACAGCTCAAAATCATACACTTGCTTCTTGCCATTAGGGCCTTCACCATTAGCGCCGTCAAACCAAACTTCAAATATCGGCCCATAGTTGGTCAAAACTTCATTGAGCATATTCACAAAAACTTGGTTGTATTTTTCAGTACCATAGTCGGGATGATTCCTGTCCCAAGGACTTAAGTACAGCCCGAATTTCAGTCCATATTTTTTGCACGCATTAGACAATTCTCTCAATACATCTCCTTTCCCATTTTTCCATTTGCTCTCCCTCACCGTATGTTTTGAATATTTTGAAGGCCATAAACAGAATCCGTCATGATGCTTGGCCGTAATGATAACCCCCTCAATACCAGCCTGTTTGAAGGTTTTGACCCATTGCTCACAATCCAAAGCTGTAGGATTAAAAATATCCTCAGTTTCAGTACCATGCCCCCATTCCAAATCAGTAAAAGTATTGGGGCCAAAATGGGTAAAAGCATAATAGCTCAGCTTTTCCCAGTTGAGTTGCCGTTGGCTAGGTAAGGCCTCTTTTTGAGAAATACTTATTTGACTTGTAAGTACAATTAAGGCAATGATTGAAAGTTTTTTCATACAATAAAAATGGAAAAATAGAGCAACAAAATTAAACGAAAATAGGAGGAATACTTTAAATAAGGATTGAATTTTCTTCAAAAAAGCTTAAATTCGATAAATAAATTTTTCAAAATACCTATACATTTTACACGATGAAAAGAAGAGATTTTATTCAACAGTCAATGGCGGCAGCAGCTTTAGCCATGACTGCCAATCAGTTACAGGCAGCTGGTAGCATTTCAAAATTTGGTTGCCAATTGTACAGCATCCGTGATATTTTGCCAAAAGACCCAAAAGGTAACATGAAAGCCTTGGCCGAAATGGGTTATAAATATTTTGAAAGCTATGGTGCTGATCCACTTTGGGGTATGACGGCCAAAGAAGCTAAAAGTTTTTTTAAGGATATCGGAGTGAAAATGGTGAGCGCCCACGTAGGTTTACCTGGCACTAATGAGGCTCTGATGGAAAAGGTAGCGGAGGCGGGCCTGAAATATTTTATCTGCCCAGCTATTGGTCCACAAAAAAGCAGAGAAGCTTGGTTGGAAAAGGCCGATGCTTTTAATAAAAATGGAGAAATGGCCAAGAAACATGGCTTGATGTACGGCTACCACAACCATTCTTATTCTTTTACGATGACCAACGGTGCAATCGGTCAAAAGCTATTGTTAGAAAATACCAATCCAAAAATAGTGACTTTTGAATTGGATATTTGCTGGAGTGAGGCCGCAGGTGCCGATACCATTGGGCATTTGAAAGAAAACGCTGGCCGCTATCAATTATGCCATATCAAACAATTAGTATCTAAAGAAGGCAAACCTAAGCAAACGGACTTGGATAAAGGGGTGATTGATTTTAAAGCGATCTTAAAAACGGCAAAAGATACAGGTGTTGAATGCTTTTTAGTGGAACAAGAGGAATATCCTGTGGATTCATTGACAAGCATGGCCTCTAACGCCAAATATCTGAAAGCATTTACATTCTAAATTTTTAGTTAGATATATTGAAGGGTTTACTGTGAAACTTCATTTGGTTTTGTACCATTCGAATTCCACTTTAAACCCTTTTTATTTGAAAATGGTTTAAAATT
>JAZKGO010000220.1:4840-15392 GCA_040385875.1 Bacteroidota bacterium | reverse complement strand
TCTGTCATGGTGAGTTGGCAGGGATGTTCGTATCCACATGCGTGGGAGAGTTCCAATATTTCCTTATTGAGCGCTTTGAAATAATTGTACATTCTTTCGCTTTTTAATGCGGGGTCAATACCCGATTGTAACCAAGGATTATTGGTGGCTACCCCACTCGGGCAGCGGTTGGTATGGCATACTTGGGCTTGAATACAACCAATCGAAAGCATGGCTTCTCTGGCTACATTCACCAAATCCGCACCCATTGCAAAGGCCATCATCGCATTAGCAGGAAAGCCTAGCTTACCCGAGGCAATAAATACGATTCTTTCCGAAAGGTTGTATTTCTGAAATATTTGGTACACTTTCGAAAAGGCAAACGTGAATGGCAGGGAAACATGATCGGCAAAAGCTGGAGGAGCGGCACCAGTGCCTCCTTCGCCCCCATCGATAGTGATAAAATCGGGTCCCTTGCCCGACTGAGCCATTTTTTCAGCTAATTCTTCCCACATCTCTAACTTACCCACGGCCGATTTGATACCCACTGGTAGTCCAGTTTTGTCTGCCATTAGCTCAATAAATTCAAGCATTTCCTCAATATTTGAAAAAGCTGAATGACTCGCTGGCGATAATACATCTACCCCCATTGGAATATTCCTGATTGCTGCAATTTCCTTAGTTATTTTAGCGGCGGGTAATACACCGCCTTTGCCTGGTTTGGCTCCCTGGGAAAGCTTGAGTTCGATGGCTCGAATAAATGGGTTCTTTTCTATCATTTCCAGCAATTTTTCAATTGAAAAATTGCCATCAAGGTCTCTAACTCCGAAATAGGCAGTCCCAATATTGAGGATTACATCGGCACCATTGCAATGGTAAGGCGAGAGTGAACCTTCACCCGTATTATGATAAGCACCAAATTTTTTGGCACCCAAATTCATCGCTTGCAAAGCTGTAGAGGACAGAGAGCCAAAGCTCATCCCTGAAAGATTTACGACAGAAAATGGACGGTAGGGTTTCTTCCTATTATTGGCCAAACCAATCACCTTGGCACAGGGAACCGTACTCGGTTCTTTCAAATTAATATGGTTCGGGGGTAATTTGAATGGCAACATGGCCGGTTTCAGAAAAATATAACCTGATGAAGTCATATCCTGATCTGTACCAAAACCTTGAAAATTATTCTCTTTTTTGGAGGAAGCATAAATCCAAGACCGCTGCCTTCTGTTAAAGGGTAGCTCCTCTCGATTATTGGCCACAAAATATTGTCTTATTTCAGGCCCGACACTTTCCAATAGATACCGGAGGTGGCCCACTACTGGAAAATTGTGAAGAATAGTTCTTTTCTTTTGTGAAATATCATAGATCCCCAATCCAACTATAACCCCTATCAACCACATCCACCATTCCATATTCCCTAAAAACTGTAGTATATTTTGCATCTGAAATATTCTTTTTCATGCAAATTAGGGCTTTGTTACGAAAAAAACAGTCAAATATTAAAGTTCTTTCATGGCAGCCACTTTTCGGAAATCTTCCCAAAAACTTGGATAGCTCTTCGCCACCACTTGGGGATGATTAATAATAATCGGTTGCACCATACTCAACGGAGCAAATGCCATTGCCATGCGGTGGTCGTCGTAAGTTTGAAATTCAACAGGAACTTTACTTTGCCCAAGCGTTTGGGAAGGTACAATTTTATAGTTTTTATTCGTATCCACCTCCACTAAATCGGCTCCAATTTTTTTCAATTCATTTTGCAAAGCCTTAACCCTATCGGTTTCTTTTACTTTGAGGCTTTCTATTCCAGAAAAATTTGCTTCAATTCCTTTTGCAGCACATATTACAGCAATCGTTTGTGCCAAATCTGGGCAATGGCTAAAATCCCAGCTAAAAGTAGGTGAGGTTTCTATTTTAGTCAGGATAACACCGTCTTTATCAAAGGTAGATTCTACCCCCAAATGCTTCATAATCTCCACAATTTCTGAATCCCCTTGCAATGAATTTTCTCTCAAACCATTTAATTTAAGCTCAATATCATTGCCTAAAGCCACCACTGAATACCAATATGAAGCCCCAGACCAATCAGATTCAACAGAATAAGAACTAGCAGTATAAGCTGACTTTTTAATTTTTATGCTATTTTTCTTCCAATTCACCTCAACATCAGCTCCAAAAAGTTTCATCTGAGCAATTGTCATTTCGATATAAGGCTTAGACCCAACTTCTCCTATCAAGTTGATTTTCAGACCTTTGGGCAAAGTTGGTGCAATCATTAAAATGGAGGAAATGAACTGACTGCTTACATCGCCCCGAATATTCAATTCCGTCACTCCTGAATATTGAAAGCCCTTTAAAATTAAGGGCGGGTAGCCTTCATTGGCCGAATACTCGATATTAGCACCTAATAATCGGAGTGAGTCGACCAATATTCCGATGGGTCTTTCACACATACGAGGGGTACCAGTCAATAATTTACTCTGCCCTGTTACAGCAAAATAGGAAGCTAAAAAACGCATAGTAGTACCTGCATCCAATACATCAGCAATGTATTCAGATGAGTTTAACAGCGACTTCATCGTTTGGGTATCCCGTGCTGCTGACAGATTTTTCAATTCGCATCTAAAACCCTCCAATGCATTGATAATCAATGCTCTGTTGGATTCCGATTTTGAGGCTACCAAATTTATTGAAGTGTTAATGGGTAGGTTAGAACTTTTAAGCGATACTTTTTTCAAAACTTTTTATAAACAAATTTGATATAACATTTCTTAATTTTTGTGCTTCGGTTATCTATTCTTAACTAAGGAAGCAAAATCAAAGATACGATTTTGGGCTTGCTTTTGGAAATGATTTTTGAAAAAAGGTTTGGTATTGCCAACTAAATTGTTCTCTGCTACTTTGCTCAGTCAGCAAATAAGAAGCTTGAAATCGACTTGGCTTAGTCATGAAGAAACCTCTTTATTTGGTCGAGACACCGCCGGAAACAACGAACTTCATCACCTCAGAAGTGGAAGCATTGATTAAGGTAACATTTTGGGAAGGCACCAAGAAAGTTTCACCAGAAAAAGCGTAACTATGTGGGCAATAGACTGTTACCAATTCATTTTCAATCTCCAAACTTTTCAAATTATCCTGTGTTATAAAGCCTAGCTTATGGATTCCGTTTTCCTTATTCAAAACCATTAATACAGGTCTATCAAACTTCTTTTTATCCCCTACAAAGGCATTAATAAGATCTTTTAGTGAGAAATAAATTAATCGTACCAAAGGAAGCCGCTCCATCCAAGCCTCAAAAAGCTTGAAAACTGGGATCGCAATAAAAGTGGTGCCAATAAAACCGACCAATACAATAATGGCAACCAAAATTAAAATGCCTGTACCACGAAAATAAAAATAAAATTGCTGGTCAAGTTTGTCAAAAACTGAAAAAAGTATCGATCCAGTTAAATAGACTGGCGCAAGAAGTAAAAGGCCACGGACAAAATAGCTAAATATTCGGCTGGTAATCTGACTGAAATTCATGATTTGTTAGGACTTTTTATTGTGTTTTAATAGGCTTTCAAAAATAATTAAACTCGATTTTTACAAAAAAAGTTCGTGAAATTTAAAACTTTGGTGGTTGGTCTGGAAATAGTTTTTTCATTTAAATTAACACATTTTTGATAACTTTGCACAAATTTTTTAGATCAATACCTTTGATGCATTCATCACAATATTTACAACAATTCACCAAAAATATTTTTCTAGCCATTGGTTGTCCCGAGGCTGACGCCGAATTAGCCTCAAAAATACTAATTTCAGCTGATTTAAGAGGGATTGACTCACACGGCATTGCTCGTTTGGCTGGCTACGTGAGGTTATTTGACAATGGAAGGCTGAACCCAAAACCAAATGTAAAAATCATACACGAAACACCATCAACTGGCGTTTTAGATGGCGATGCGGGTTTGGGATTAGTGGTGGCGCCAAAAGCGATGGCAATTGCCATTGAAAAGGCGAATAAAGTTGGCTCTGGGTGGATATCGGTTCAAAACTCCAACCATTTTGGAATAGCTGGCTATCATGCTCATTTGGCAGTAGAGCACGATATGATTGGTTGGGCTATGACTCACGCTGCCCCTTTGGTAACCCCCACTTTTTCAAAAGAAAAACTGTTGGGTACTAATCCAATAGCTGTGGCCATTCCAGCTGAAACGGAACCCGCTTTTTTGGCGGATTTTGCTTCGACGGCGGTGGCATATGGAAAGCTTGAAATTTTACAGCGTAAAAATCAAAGCGTTCCGATCGGTTGGGTCCAAGACAAAAATGGGGAACCGTCAGATGACGCATTTGCCATTAAAAATGGAGGGGCGTTATTGCCCTTAGGCACTGACCGAGAGCACGGTAGTCACAAAGGTTATGGCTTAGGTGCTATTGTCGACATATTCTCTGGTGTACTTTCAGGCGCTAATTTTGGACCTTGGGTGCCTCCATTTGCCACTGCAGGGTTCATGACTGCTGGTGAACAAGTGGGTGTAGGAACGGGTCACTTCTTGGGAGCCATGCGAATTGATGGCTTCAGACCAGCCGAAGACTTTAAAAAAGACATGGACAAATGGATCAAAAGATTTAGAAGTGCTGAAGCGGTGGAGGGCAAAAAAGTAATTATTCCAGGTGATCCAGAACGTGAAACCGAGGCCATAAGATTGAAAGATGGAATCGATTTAGTAGAACCAGTACAGCTAGATTTGGTGAAACTGAGTGAAAGATTTAAGATAGAATTCATTAAAAATTAATAAAACCAACTATTGATGTTACAAAAGCATAAAATACTTAAAATAGCCATCCTGCTAATAGGCTTTTTGGCAGCCTCTTTTTCCTACTATGTTTGGCAGATATTAAAAACACCCAATTTACAAGCTGATAAAGAAAAGTCATTTGTTCTATTGATTCCCAAAGAGGCTACTTTTGAAACAGTTTGGGACAGCCTGAAAAAAAATGAGGTGGTGAAAGACGAAATCTCGTTTAAGTTTATTGCAAAATTTAAAAAATATACCGAAAACGTAAAACCTGGCAGATATGTAATCAAACCAAATTCAGGTAATTATGAGGTAATAAACAAGCTACGATCGGGAGATCAAGACCCTATCAACCTGACTTTCAATAATGTACGATTAAGAAAAGATTTGGTACATAAAATTGGGACAAAGTTTGAATTTGATTCGACCGCATTCGAAAAAGTGCTTTTTGACAGCACATTAGCAAAAGAATATGGTTTTACAGATGAGACTTTTATGTGCATGTTTATTCCAAACACCTATGATATATTTTGGAATGTGGCACCCAAGAAGATATTTGATCGAATGAAATATGAATATGATAAATTTTGGACTTCTGAAAGAAAAGCCAAAGCAGCTGAAATAGGCTTGACCCCTATTCAGGTATCGATTTTAGCTTCAATCGTAGAGGAAGAACAAGCCCGAAAAGATGATGAAAAACCAAGAGTAGCTGGTTTATATTTAAACCGTTTAAAAACAAATATGCCATTACAAGCCGACCCAACTATTAAGTTTGCATTGCAAGATTTTGGCATAAAAAGGATTTTAAATGAACAATTAATGATTAAATCACCTTATAATACCTACAGAAATACAGGTTTGCCACCAGGCCCCATCAGATTGGCCAATTTGGTAAGTATTGATGCAGTTCTGAATTACGAAAAGCACAACTATACTTATATGTGTGCCAGTCCAGATTTGAATGGTTATCATATTTTTGCAACCAATTACGAAGACCATTTGAATAATGCGAAACTGTATCAGCAAGCATTAAATAAAATGAAAATATATAAGTAAATTGTTGATTTACAAAAACTTATATTTAATTACAAATAAACAAAAAACAATATTTGTTTGTTTAAAAAGGGCAGTTTAAGAATTAAAAATTTAAAAACAAATGGCAATACCATTGGAATTTCTTACACCAAGGCAAATAGTTGAGGAGCTAGACAAGTATATTATTGGACAAAAGGACGCAAAAAAAAATGTAGCCATTGCCCTTCGTAATCGCTGGAGAAGGATGAACGCCAATCCAGAAATGAGGCAAGAAATTACGCCAAATAATATCTTAATGATTGGCTCCACAGGGGTAGGTAAAACGGAAATTGCCAGAAGATTGGCGAAACTTGCCAATGCACCTTTTACAAAAGTAGAAGCTTCAAAGTTTACCGAGGTGGGTTATGTGGGTCGTGATGTGGAGAGCATGGTGCGTGACTTAGTTGAACAATCTGTGCACATGGTAAAAGCCGCCAAAAAAGAAGAAGTAAAAGAAAAAGCGGAAAAGGCTGTCGAGGAAATTATTCTGGATATTTTGATCCCAAGCGTAAAAAAAGGCAAAGAAAAAAACACACAAGTAATTGACATTCAATCAGATAGTGACGAAGAACTGAACCACAAAACAAGAGAGCGATTCAGAGAAAAATTGGCAGCCGGCGAGCTTGAAAACCGCAAGATTGAAATATCAATTCAGTCAAGTGGCAACCCAAATGTAGGAATAATGGGTGGCCCTATCGACGAAATGTCGATGATGAATATTCAAGATATGATTGGTGGGATGTTACCAAAAAAGCAGAAAAAAAGAAAACTTACCATTGGGGAGGCTCGCAAAATATTATTAGAAGAAGAGGCTTCAAAATTAATTGATATGGATGAGGTAAAGGAGGAAGCCATAAGAAAAGCAGAAAATCTGGGTATTATTTTTATCGATGAGATTGATAAAATAGCTTCTTCTAGGTCAGGTGGTGGTGGCCCCGATGTGAGCCGAGAAGGCGTTCAGCGTGACATGCTTCCTATCGTGGAAGGCTCCACGGTAAATACCAAACATGGTCCAATTAATACCGACCACGTGCTTTTTATCGCTGCAGGCGCCTTTCATGTATCGAAGCCAAGCGATTTAATACCAGAATTACAGGGTAGATTTCCGATTAGAGTAGAATTACAAAGCCTTACTCAAGACGACTTTTATAAGATATTAAAAGAACCAAAAGGCGCATTGACCAAGCAATACATTGCGATGTTAGAAGCTGAAAATGTGGAGCTTAGCTTTACAGATGAGGCTCTAAATGCTATTGCAAAAATCGCTTTTGAAATCAACTCTGAAGTAGAAAATATTGGCGCTCGTCGCTTGCAAACGGTTATGAGCCATTTATTAAACGATCTAATGTTTGACATTCCTGACTCGATTGGTCCAAATGCTAAAATTGTGGTGAATGATGATCTTGTGCAGGAAAGGCTTTCAAGTTTGGTTAAAAACAGAGACTTAAGTCAGTATATTCTTTAATTGTTGAGTCTAAACCTGCCCCAAACCTTTATTGCGTTTACCAGGTTTTCTCTTAAAAAGTTGGAATCTCCTTTCAGATTTTTCATAATAGCAATCAGTGGAAATACTTGGTAGTTTATTGAAAATTGGAATATTCAAACCCGAATAAATGTCCATACCTCTTGGATTGCCTAAGTTAAATAAGCCTCCCAAATTATCAGATCCAATAAAAAAAGGGCCTAGTCTAGCAGAGAACCCTAGCGTAAGTAGCTGATAATCATTAAGTAAGCTTAGTGGAACTGCTAAATTAATCCACTTTGATTCATACCTAGGCACTACTGAAATGAGGGAAGGCATTCGCATTCCTAGTTTATTGTCTGACCTAAGGTTTTGTACCCAAGTGCTGTATACGTAATAATTATCCTTTACTTTATAATCAAAATAAGCTTGAATGGCGGTGGGCAAACTTGAATAAAATGAATTCAAACTGGAAGCTGCACCTACATTCAAACTATTATTAATTCCGTTTACTAATCTGCTAATCGGCAATAATCGCATTTGGTTATCAAAAACATATTTATTATCAGTCACCGTATAATAATTTGACACATAACTCGGATTGTCAAATTTTACTCTACCAATATCGATTATCGAGAGGCCTATCTTATAGGCATATTTATTTTGGGTTTCATCCCATCTTTGTTTTCCTTTTACTTTATAGCTGTACTTTCTGATTTCGGGCCTACTCTCAAAAGAAATACCTAAATCAAAACCAAAACCCCTGCCTGGACTATCTTTTCCAATCCAAGACCCAGGCCTTAAACTAAAATCATTAAGACCCGCCTCTTCATCTGACTGGCCGTACTTTACATCAATATGCTGGATATTAAGTACATTATCATACAAAAAACTGGGATCTTGTGGGTTAACTACATCATTAACAAGCTGATAATCAGAATCTTTAGCAACCATATGAAAGTTGGTCAATCCAACTATTCGCTTGGCCGATATTCCGATTTTTATGGCTTCTTCAGGATTTAAAGAAATATCTTTTGCATAACTGATACCCAATTCTACAAAAGCATTCATATTTAATGCCATGTTTAAATCCTGACCCGACCTAATAATTGTTGGATTTCTCGGGCCATATTGCATTAGTTTTGCAATCTCCGGAGATACATTGGTAAAACTAATCGCACCCCTACCTCTTGAGGTGAAGGCAACGGCCTGCTTTGAATCAATAGAATATAAAACGGAAGGGCCTCTTAATTCAACTAATGCGTTTAGGTTTTTCTCTTTGTTGTTTTCAATGGCTGTTAAATAGCTGTTCCTCCAAATTAACTTTTGGGAGGGTATAACAGCCCCGCTTATTAACTTCAAGAATGAATACGGAGCATTCCATTTAATTGCATTATTCCCAATAAATAAGTCAGCAGCGGCAAGATTAATAAAAACTTTATGTCGTGAATCAACAGAATTGGCGGGATTGGCATAAATACTATTGGTACCTGCATAATTGCTACCCACAATACCTAAATATTGCTGTGCATTTATTACAAAACTTAATTGAATAAAAAGAAGAAAAACTAATTTTGAAATAAATTTCATAAGGAAGCTTTGGAGCTCGAAATAATAAAGTATAAATGTTTAAAATAAAGCAGGGTGAATATAGTTCTACAAAAGTACAAATTGTATGCCCAATTATTAATAAACTAAAGTGAGCAGCGCATAACTAAATTTTGAGAAATTTGGATTTTTTCATTTTGAACGAAATTATATATGGGATTATCATAGTTTTTTAAAAAAAACTTTCTTCAATCTAGATAAATACGATAAATTTGCATTCTAGAAATAGGAATATATTTAAGTAATATTTTTATTAGATTCTGATTTTCTTTAAAAAAAACTTAATTGCTTGCATTTGAAAACCATTAAAATCAAAACAAAAAGTTTATTTTGTTTGTCATAAAATAATAGAGAGTGAAATAGCCCACGATTAGATTTAATAATAAATCGACATTTTTCGAAGAGGTTAACACAGGAAATAATAAAATCAATTGGATTTATCCATGAAATGCCCAATTCCATAGTGTAAAAAAAACAGCACTATGCTCGCAGGTCAAAGACTCTGCGAGATTCTTTGAAAATCAATTGGACATTGACTACATCGAATCCGACTTGTGTCAGGATTTCAAGGAGACCTTAAAAAAAACAATTAAATACTCATGAAATGCCCATAAAAGGTGCTAATACAAACCGCACAATGAATGTTTGGGCATTCCATGCTACCTTTAAAAAACAATTATATTAGCATGAAAAGAATTGCAGTTTTTACTTCTGGTGGTGATGCACCTGGCATGAATGCTTGTGTACGAGCGATAGTACGTGGGGCCGTTTACCATAACGTAGAAGTTTTCGGAATAATGAGAGGCTATAATGGGATGATTGCGGGTGATATTTTCGAAATGAACAGCAGAAGCGTGAGTAATATTATTCAAAGGGGTGGTACCATTTTAAAATCGGCACGTAGTAAAGAGTTTATGACCACAGAGGGCCGCAAAAAAGCGTATGATCAGCTAGTTAAGCATGAAATTGACGGCTTAGTGGCTATTGGAGGAAATGGTACATTTACCGGAGCAGAAATTTTTTACAATGAATTTGGAATACCAACAGTAGGCGCTCCAGGAACGATTGATAATGACTTATTTGGCACAGACTATACCATTGGCTATGATACTGCTGTGAATACTGCCATGGAGGCAATTGATAAAATTCGAGATACTGCTGATTCGCACGATCGAGTGTTTTTTGTAGAAGTAATGGGACGTGATTCAGGTTATATTGCAATTGAATGTGGAATCGCTGGCGGAGCCGAATCGGTGATGGTGCCCGAAAACCTTACTACACCAGAAGATGTTGTAAAATTGCTCAATAGTGGCTTTGAACGTCAAAAATCATCCTCAATAGTGATAGTTGCTGAAGGCGATGAAGAAGGCAATGCCCAAATAATTGCTCAAAAAATAAAAGCTCAAATGAATGCTGATGTGGATATAAGAGTAACTACACTTGGCCATATTCAAAGAGGGGGCACACCAACAGCTAGTGACCGTATTTTGGCAAGCCGACTTGGCTTAGGTGCCCTAGAAGGCCTTTTGGCAGGCGGCAAAAATGTAATGGCGGGAGTTATGAATAATGAATTGGTGTTTACTCCCTTTCATGATACCATCACTTTAAAAAAGCCCATTTATCATGATTTGATGCGTATGGCACGTAT
>JAZKGO010000220.1:0-4740 GCA_040385875.1 Bacteroidota bacterium | reverse complement strand
TGATAAGCTGAAGTGATTAAAAGTATTTTTGAATACTCCAATCTATTCGCTTTCAAAATAGTTTTCGAAAACAAAGCATTTTCGAAGGTATTTTTTGATTGTATGTCTATCAAAATATCCGATTCGGGAACTCCCGTACTGATTAAAAACTCTCTTGAAATACTTGCCTCAGTGCGTGACTTATTAGCACTTGACGTACCCGCAGAAACCAATATTTTATGAATCTTTCCTGCTTTATACAGTTGAAAAGCTTGCAATAATCTATCCGCCGATGGGTCAAAATGGCCTCTATCATAAGGCCACTTCAATTCATTGGCAATACCACCCCCTAAAACCACCACCACCTCATGATTTTGCAATTTTGACATTTCAATGGGTTTAGGTTCCCACCAACTCATAATTCTGGAAGCTAAATAAGAATTCCCAAATATAAATAATATAAAAAATGCAACTTTGATTGCCCAGTTTCGTCTTTTATCTGATTTGGAAAAATAGGCCATCGCAATAAAGACAAATAGCCAAAAAAAAGGCATTAAAAAGAGCGTTAATAGTTTTGAAAAGAAGTGAAACATAAATTTTTTTAATCGGATTTTAAGTGCAAAATTCAACAATTGTTGCTGATATGCGTTAATTTTGTGAGAATAATTAATGAATTTTGATTTTCAAGGTTTAAAGATTTACTCAAAAAATTTTAATTTTCTGTTAAACCTAGTTTAAAAATAATACTAAAAGAGACCAATAATTGAATGAAAAAATATTTGCTGCTTCTTCTGATTATATTACCATTCACACAATATACTATTCAAGCCCAAAGCAAAAAAAATTATAGCATTAAGCTCAAAGTCAATGGATTAAAAGATTCCACTTGTTATTTAGCTCATTTTTATCTAAGCCCCAAAAGTCAAATCATAAAGGACACCACGGTTTGCGATGCAAATGGAAATATTGAGTTCAAAGGTGATACCGAATTACCAAAAGGGATTTATATTATTTCAGTAGGCACCTCAAAATCTATCCAGTTGATTATTGGGAATGATTCGGAAATAGAAATGGAAACCGATACTACTTATGATCATTCAAAATTGAGAGTTATTCGATCTGAGGAAAACAAAGTTTTTTATGACTATCAAAACACGATGGCTGAAAAAAATAAAGAATTTCAAAATCTTAATACTATTCAGAAAAAACAGCCAGATATCAAAGTAACTGAAATGATCAAAGCCCTTCAAGAGGGGGTAATGAAATATCAGAAAGATTTCTTTGAAAAAAACAAAAATTCAATTGCCGCTAAGCTACTCAAAGCACCACAGCAGCCCAATATTCCGGAAGCACCTAAATTACAAAATGGAGGAATAGATTCAACTTTTTCATTAAGATGGATTCAAAATCACTATTTCGACAATATGGATTTATCTGATGAAATGTTTATTAAAACTCCCTATTTGGAAGGTAAAATCGATTATTATTTGGATAATTTGACCTACCAAATACCTGATTCATTAAGTAAAGCGGCCGATTTTATTATGAAAAAGGCCCAAAATACTCGCAATATGCAGAGATATTTTTCTAGCCATATTGCCAGCCGATACGAAAGACCAAACTTTATGGGTGGTGATGCTGTATTTGTGCACATGGCCGAAAAATACTTTTTGGGCATGCCTAGCCTTTGGGATTCAGCTACTTTAGCCCCTATAAATGAGAAAAAAATAGCTGTCAAAAATGTATTGCTTGGACAAAAAATACAGAATGCTCAGTTAGTAGATACTACTGGTAATCAACTCATTACCTTGTACGATTTGAATGCAAAATACACCTTAATGTTTTTATATGATCCAGAATGTAGCCATTGCAAAGAAAGAGCACCAAAAATTCTGAGTTTTTATGAGAAAATGAAAAGCAAAGGTCTTAAAGTTTTTGCCGCTAGCACTGTCAATGATTTGGATAAAATGAAAACTTTTATCAAAACCATGAAAACTGCGCAGTTTATCAATGTATATGATAAATTTAGTATTACCGATTTCCGTTCGAAATACAATGTTTATACAACACCTCAGGTAATTTTATTGGATAAGGATAAGAAAATAATTGGACGTGGCCTTGAGGAAGATCAGATGGAGGATTTGATTAATAAAATGGAACGAATGACTAACAAATAGCCTTATTTATTTCTTTTCATCAAAAAAGCTGAAAGTATTTTATCAAAACCTTCATTGATATCCGCTTCCACAAAATCAATTTTGTATTGCATACATCTTAATTTTATCTCATTAAAATATTCAGTCACGGTTTCTTGATATTTTTGTTTCACTTCTGCAGGCTGAATTTTAACTTTTTCGCCTGACTCCATATCGGTAAACTCATAAGGCCGGTCTTCATAATCAAAATCACGCTCTTTGTTTGCATCTGTCACATGAAAAAGCAACACCTCATGCCGATTGTGTTTAAGATGCTGCAAGGCCATAAACAAATCCTCTTTCTGGTCAAAATTTTCGAACATATCAGAAAAAATCACTACTAATGAACGTGTATGAATTTTTTCAGAAATATAATGCAGCACTTTTACAATACCTGTTCTACGTCCATTTTTAGGCAATTTAAGCAACCCATCTAAATACTGAAAAAGAGTATAAATATGGCCAGGAGTTGATTTTACGGGTGTTTCAATTTCGACATTGTCGGAAAAAGTAGTCAGGCTGACCGCATCTTTTTGCTTTTGTAATAAATAAGCCAAGCAAGCAGCAGCAGTTGTACTAAAAGTAAGTTTGCCATTTGTACTTTCAGGAAAAAACATCGAAGAGGAAGTATCAATCAATAAGTAACAGCGCAAATTAGTCTCTTCCTCATATCTTTTTACAAACAATTTATCAGTTTTGGCAAATACACGCCAGTCGATATGGCGAGTGGACTCTCCAATATTATAGGCACGATGTTCGGCAAATTCAACTGAAAAACCATGAAAAGGTGACTTGTGCTGCCCAGTAATGAATCCCTCCACCAATTGCTTAGCTAAAAATTCAATGTTTCCGTACTCTCTAACCTTGGTTAAATCCATTCCTAAAAATTATTACATAAATCAAATTCAAAGAAAACAGATTTTTGTTCTCTCTGCAAGTTTTAATTCTTCAAAAAACGATTAATAAAAAATATATAAGCTAGCGAATAGCAATTTATCAGATTCTATTAGTTTTTAAACTCGGCTTCCAGACCTGGTGGATCAATCGGTTCTAAATTTTGGAAATTGTCAAAACCTAAAATCCTTATTTTTACTTTTGCAATGCCTCTAGAAACTATTCCTAATTCGACAGCTGCTGCCCTCGAAATATCAATCAATCTGGTTTTACGATACGGCCCACGGTCATTTACTCTCACAATTACATACTTTTCGGTTTCCAGATTAAAAACGGCTAAAATAGTATTAAACGGCAAAGATTTGTGAGCCGCTGTAAATTGATCTTTGTCGTATTTTTCTCCGTTAGCTGTTTGCAATCCGTCAAATTTATTAGCATAAAAAGAGCATAATCCTAATTTTTCGGCTCCTAAAACTCTTTTTTGGCAAAAAGAATTAAAGCTTAGATTAATCAAAAAGACAACGATTATAAACGGTTTTATGTACAAGGCAATATGAATATTTTTACAAATTGGGCAATTAATACTTAAAAACAAAAAACTATCCTAAAAAAGACAGAATATGTGAAATTCAATTGTACTAAACGTCAATTATTAAATTAATTTTAAAGAAATACCCATGAACATACAATTATTAGAAAAAATAATTTTATTTTTGAAAGCAAATAACTAAAATTAGTCCTTAACCCCCTAAACAATCAACTTGTGGAAGAGAGAGAAAGAGAAGAAATTTTTTCAAAAAGAGTAAGAGCAGGTAAGCGTACCTATTTTTTTGATGTAAAATCAACCAGATCTAGTGATTATTACATTACCATTACTGAAAGTCGCCGCTATCAAAAAGATGATGGATTTACTTATGAAAAACACAAAATGTTTCTTTACAAAGAAGATTTTGATAAGTTTATGGAGGCACTTAAGGAGTCCGTTGATCATGTAAAAACCGAACTGATGCCAGATTTTGACTTTAGTCAGTTTGACAAAGTTGCTGAAGAGTCGGATGGAAAATCTGATTTGAAATGGGATTAAATCCAGTAAGAAATTTTTAAATGAAGAGCCCTCTATTTGAGGGCTTTTTTTATGGGTGAGCTGGTAATCACAGTAAAAAATCGTAATTTTGCGGTTCATTCATTCAAAAACATCAAAATTAAAAAAATAAATGGGTTTAAAATGTGGCATTGTGGGACTTCCCAACGTGGGTAAGTCGACCTTATTCAGTGCAATATCGAGTAATAAAGCTGAAGCGGCCAATTATCCCTTTTGTACAATTGAACCCAATGTAGGCATCGTAAATGTTCCTGATGAACGACTAGGGATTTTAGAAACGCTCGTCAATCCACAAAGAGTTTTACCCACTATTTTGGAAATAATGGATATTGCAGGATTGGTGAAAGGAGCCAGCACGGGCGCAGGATTGGGCAATAAATTCTTATCCAATATCCGTGAAGTAGATGCCATCATTCATGTGGTGCGTTGTTTCGACGACGAAAATATTGTACACGTGGAAGGCAGAGTGAATCCTGTTTCAGACAAGGAAATTATTGATTATGAGCTTATTCTGAAAGATTTAGAATCAGTTGATAAAAAAATTCAAAAAACTGAACGTGCAGCCAAAGC